>JAHHSW010000001.1 GCA_020024985.1 Anaeroplasmataceae bacterium
CTTATCTTTTTTGATAATAATATTATTCCCATAGGCATGAGCTTTCATCTATTTAATAATAATGAAAACATAATTAATTCTAATTCGTTTGAGTTATTTGATAAATCACAAATATCCTCATTTAAACTAATTAAAATATCCTATTCTAGGGAGGATTTGCTTAAGAACCTTAAAAAAAATCTTACTAATCCTCATTATGGTTATTTATTTTTAAAAAAACTAAGTGAAAGCACTCTAAATCCAGATAGAAAAAATTTTGTTATAAAATCTGATAGCAATTTAAATAAATGTGAAAGCTTCAAAATTGATAATGATAAATACTATCATAAAAGTATAAAGATTAAGGATTCTGATGGAAATGTAAGTGACTACAACACTTATGAATACTCATATAAGCTATACCCTAATGCGCCTAAATATGAGTTAATACATACCAAAGAAAAAAAGCTTGTTCTATATGATTGTAATCTAGCTAATAAACAAAAAAGACAATTATTAGATACAATAGAGGAAATCAAGGTTGCAATAAATCATAAGGATATAGAGGTAAGCAAATTTGGTGCATTTGCTAAATTTATTAAAGGCATTACTAAGAATATTGATGGTAGAAACCAATACATTGCCGAAAAAATAGATATGGATGCTGTAAATAATGAGCTAAATTATTGTGGATATATAATGATTGTTTCATCAGAAAAGGATTCTACTGCTAATGAATTAATTAAAAAGAATGCTGAGCTACAAGCGATTAAAAATGAATTTGAAGTAGCTAAGGATATTATTATAAAGCATAAGGAATTCTTTAATAGTAGAAATATGATAATAGGCTATCTAACTGTTTGTTACTTCTTAGTTACCTTAAGCATGCTGCTAAGCAAGTATATATTCAAAGGAAAAGTAAGTATGAATAGAATATTAAGCTTTATTAAGGAATTTAACATCGTAGAATACGAGGATGGTAAATATATAAATACCTCTCCTAACAATAAGGATTTTAATTATATTAGAGATAGAATAGGCTCAGATACTCTTAAAAAGTTAAATTTAACAGATAAGGATGTAAAGGAAATATTAAAATTAAAGCTATAATAAATGACCTCAATAATTTGAGGTTTTTTATTTATAGCACAACAACTGCAAAACTCTTTCCTTAGCACAACAACTGCAAAACCTAAAAGGGCTGGATATTTCTACCCAGCCCAAATAATTATTTAATTATTTAATTAACGAAGCTTAGCTCCAAGCTCTCTATCAAGTCTCTTTAGGATTTGGTTAATAATCTTATCAACCTCTATAGCCTCTAAAGTCTTATTAGGGTCCTCAAATGTTAATGAGAATGCAAGTGACTTTTCATCATCAGCTACATTTTCACCTGTATAAACGTCGAATAGCTCAATCTTAGTTAGAGTCTTCTTTCCTGTTTGCTTAACATACTTTAATACCTCTTGAGCAGGAATATCCTTCTTACATACGATTGCTAAGTCTCTTGTAATTGATGGGAACTTATTAATTGGATGATACTTTAGGGTATTCTCCTCACTAATAATACCCTTTAAGGTAATCTCTAAGGCAATTGTACCATTAACATCATGGTCCTTAGAGAACTTAGGGTGTAAATCACCAATTATACCAATTTGCTCACCATTATGCATAATAGCTGCACATCTACCTGGATGGAATGATTTAACCGCTGTATATGGTGTATATTCAACCTCATAGCCTAGCTTATTAAATAAAGCATCAGCAATACCCTTTAATAGGTAGAAGCTTGATGGCTGCTTAAAGCCGTTCCATAGATTTGAGGTAAATAAGCCATTTAAAGCAATTGCTAAATGAAGCTCCTCATGATTTTCACTATAAACATTACCAATTTCAAATAGAGCTAAATTCTCATTCTTACGAGCCTTATTGTAGGCTACTGCGTCAATTAGACCATTAAGTAGAGATTGTCTCATTACAGCATGATCCTCAGTCATAGGCATTAATACCTTTACACAAGGAAGAACCTTTTCAACATATAAGCCTAAATCCTCTTCAGCAATCATAGAATATGAAATACATTCATTTAAGCCCATTGATGCTAAAATTTGACGGCATAGTCTGGTTCTCTTTTGAGCATAGGTTAAATATCCCCTGTCTCTTGTTGCTGCTAGAGTTGTAGGAATATTATCATAGCCATACATTCTAGCTACATCCTCAATAATATCCTGCTGAGATGGCTCTAAATCCATTCTACGAGAAGGTAGGGTAATTGTATACTCTAAATCCTTCTTCTCATACTTATATTGTAATCTATCAAAAATTTCATTTACAAATTCATCACTTAAATCAGTTCCTAAAACAGAATTAATCTTAGAAGCTGTAATAGTAACAGTGCGTGGGAATGGAGTAACTACTACATCTCTTGCAACCTCAGATACAATTTCAGCTCCACAAAGCTCCTGCATAAGCTGAGCTGCATAATCCATTGCACGCTCTACTCTATCATAGTCAACCTTACGCTCAAAGCGTGTAGATGACTCACTCTTTAAGCCTAGCTTAGTTGAGGTCTTTCTAATTGAAAGTGGTGCAAAGTAAGCTGATTCAAGTACGATATTCTTAGTATCAGCCTCTACCTCAGTTGTTAAGCCACCCATAACACCGGCAACACAAACAGCCTTTTCACCATCTGTAATTACGATATCCTCATGGTTAAGCTCACGCTCAATATCATCTAAGGTTCTTAGATTCTCACCATCATGGGCTTGTCTTACAACAATAGTATTACCTAATCTATCAGCATCAAAGGCATGAAGTGGCTGACCCATTTCTAATAAAACAAAGTTTGTAATATCTACTACATTATTAATAGGTCTAATGCCTGAAGCAATTAATCTTGCCTTCATCCATTGTGGAGATTCAGAAATTGTAACATTTCTTAAATATCTACAGTTATACTTAAAGCAGTTTCCTGTTTCAACCTTAACTGAAACTGGATTCTTCTCCTCTACTACATCAAATGATGGATAGATTGGCATAATTTGTTGATTTAAGGCTGCACCTAAATCATAGGCTACGCCCTCAATTGAAAGTAAATCTGATCTATTAGATGTAACATCTAAATCAATAATTACATCATCAAGACCTAAATACTCAAGTGGATCAGCACCAACTAAGGCATCATCATCTAATAGCTGAATACCGTTTTTAAATCTTTCATCAATATACTTTTCTTCAATTCCAAGCTCCTCAAGTGAGCATAGCATACCAAATGATTCAACACCACGAATCTTAGATGGCTTAATCTTAAAATCACCAGGTAAAACTGCACCTACGTTTGCAACAATTACCTTAGCACCCTTACATACATTTGGAGCACCACAAACGATTTGTAAAACCTCACCAGGTCTAACCTCTACCTTACATACATGTAGATGGTCTGAATCTGGATGCATTTCACATTCTAAAACATGACCGATAGTTAGGTTTGTAGCCTCAACCATCTTCTTCATAGTCTCTATTTCACAAACATGAGCAGTAATGATTTTATATAGCTCATCATCACTATAATTAGATAAATCTAAATAATCCTTTAGCCAATTCTTTGAAACCTTCATCTTACTTTACCTCCTTGAATTGATCTAAAAACCTTACATCATTAGTGTAGAAGTTTCTAATATCATCAATCTTATGCTTAAGCATTGTAATACGCTCAACACCAATACCGAAGGCAAAGCCCTGAATCTTAGTTGGATCATAGCCACTCATTCTTAGTACGTTATCATTAACCATACCAGCACCTAGTACCTCTATCCAGCCTGAGCCCTTACATGTAGGGCAGCCCTTACCACCACATAAGCCACAAGATACATCTACCTCAACTGATGGCTCAGTGAATGGGAAGAATGATGGACGAAGTCTAATCTCTCTATCCTTATCAAACATCTTTCTTGCCATTTCAAGAAGTGCACCCTTTAAATCAGCCATAGTAATATTTTCACCTAAAACTAGGCCCTCACATTGAATAAACTGATGAGAATGGGTTGCATCATCAGCATCTCTTCTATATACCTTACCTGGACAAATAATCTTAATAGGCTCACCCTTCTTCTCGCCCATAGTTCTTACCTGTACAGGTGATGTTTGGCTACGAAGTAAAAGCTCTGGATTAATGTAGAAGGTATCCTGCATATCACGAGCAGGGTGTCCCTTAGGTAGATTTAGCTTTTCAAAGCACATCTCATCAGTTTCAACCTCAGGCCCCTCTGCTACTGTATAGCCCATACCTACATATAAATCCTCAAGCTCCATAACTGTTTGAGTAAGTGGATGAATTCCACCAACCCTCATATTAACACCAGGAAGAGTTACATCTATCTTTTCGCTTTCTAGCTTTTTAGCAATAACTGCCTCCTCAATAGCCTTTCTCTTTTCCTCAAACTTAGTCTCAAGAATACCCTTGATTCTATTACTTTCCTTACCTACTTCCTTCTTTTCCTCGACAGATAAATCTCTCATAGAGGCCATTACCTGTGAAAGAGGTCCCTTCTTACCAAGGTATAGGGCCTTCTTTTGCTGAAGTGTTTGTAAATCATTAATTTGATCTAGCTCTAGGTCTAAATCGGCAACAATTTGATTTAATTGCTCTAATTGATTCATTTCTCTATTCCTCCTAATTTTTTCCATAAAAAAAGTCCTTAGACATTATATCTAAGGACGAGTTATCGTGGTACCACCCTAGTTCTATATAAATATAGCACTCATTATTCCTTAACGCGGAAAACGGACAGGATTAGTGTCGCTCCAAGGGTGAATTCATAGACTATCTTATAAGGGCTTACACCTATTCCCTCTCTCTTTAATAAAATATTATCTACTATGGTCCTCATCATCATTTTTTATAACACGTATATTATAATCTATAACCTACTTTATTGCAAGCAGGATTAGCTTCTATAGCTTATACATCTTTTGTCTATCAATAACACCAATAGGCTCAGTAAATGTTCCAGGCTCAGTATTTTCTAAAACCTCACCTAAAACTCTAAACTTACTATCGATTGTATCAATATACCAAAGCACTAAGGCCTCGGCAGTCATCGGCTTTTTACAAGCTCCATATTGAGGAATACCATGATGAGATACTAGCATATGACATAGCATTAATACCTCCTTAGTATCCTCATAGCCAAGCTCACGAGCCATAGCCTCAATTTCCATAGCCCCTAAAACTAAATGGCCAAGTAGCTGTCCCTTAAGTGAATACTCAGTATGAACAGCCCCAGTAAGCTCTATAGTCTTACCAATATCATGAAGCATAATTCCTGCATATACATAATCCTTATTTAAATATGGATAATTTTCAATAATGCCATCTGCTAGATGTAGCATACCAATTGAATGGTAGGCAAGCCCACCAATATAAGCATGATGCATCTTACTAGCGGCAGGATAAATAAAGAACTTTTCCTCATATTTTTTAATTAAATGAGTGGTAATATCCTTAATAATAGGATTGCTAAGCTTATTGATATAGCTTTCTATCTCATGCCTTGCAGTGCTACATTCAATCGGAGAGGCCTTATAATACTCTCTTAAATGCTCCTCACGCTCAGCAAATGGTAAATCTACTACCTTAGTATATTTCTTTATCCAATAGCTTTTTCTTTCTCCCTCGACTATTTCATAGTCAAACATATAAAGCTCACCAACCTCAAACTTGTTTCCTTGGTCAAGCTTTAAATTCATTTGCTCTCCATCCTTATTAATACAAACCAGGTTAAATACACCATCAGATGTATTTACAGCCTTTATTTCTCCTATAAATTGCATTATTATTTCTCCTTTCTAAAAATATACACACCAGGACGTGAAATAATATACTCTCTCTTTTGTAAATCAACTCTCTTAAAGCCATCAAAAATACATCTAGTCTTTTCATAGGTAAAGCGAGTTTCCTGATAATCGTTTTTAACAACAACAATTAAATTGAAATCAATATCCTCTAATAATAGGCTTGTTGTATGCTTATCAATAAGTCCACTTAAATAGTGAATTCTACTTTCAATTTCATCCTTTGTTCTTAAACGGAATAATGAATATTCCTTTCTAATTGAGATTAAATCCTTAATAGTATCAACCATTTGGATATATCTATCTCTTCTATTATAATCAATCATATTAATTGAATCATCAGCATTATATGAATTCTCTACACCCTTTTTAGTTCTAAAGAATTCCTCACCACCATGAATAAATGGAATACCTTCACTAATTAATATGATTTCTAAAGCTAGCCTACAGCTATCTAAATTAGTAGCCTTATCCTTATTTAGAGTGTATTTACCATAATCATACATTGTATAGTTATCATGGCATTCTACATAATTAATACTTTTATATGGCTCATCAAATTTAAAATATGAAACGCATGAGCCTAATAATAGCTGATTAACCTCATGGACAGGCTTCATCTCTCCAAAGGCAAGACCAGTTGTATTATTCCATTGGCTACCTCTCATAATATCTCTAAAGCGGTCATTAAAGAAGGCATAATCTGGAACCTGATTATGATTATACATATGAGGCCTTTTATTATCTGGAAGTGGGTTCATCATATTCCAGCCCTCTCCATATAATAAGAACTTCTTATCAATTTTCTTTAAATGCTTAGAAACCTTATTTAAGGTATCTATATCTAATAAGCCCATTAAATCAAAGCGATAGCCTGAAACCTTAAATACTCTAGCATAATAATCTAAAACATCTAAAACAAAGCGTGATGCCATATATCTTTCTGTAGCAATAACATTACCACAGCCAGTGGCATTACATAGCCTTCCATCAGCTTCAATTCTAAAGAAATAGCCTGGTACTAAATTATCAAAGGCAAATAGCTCACACTTATAAACGTGATTAAATACAACGTCCATAACTATTCTTAAGCCTCTCTTATGAGCCTCATCAATTAGCATTAATAGCTCATTGATTCTAGAATATGGATTGTCTGGATTTTTTGAATACCAGCCACAGGGAATGAAATACTGCTCTGGGTTATAGCCCCAATTATAGCCGTTTTCCTTATCATTATCATCTACTCCACCAAAATCATAGGTTGGAAGTAGCTGTAAATGGCTTACGCCAAGAGACGCAATATAATCTAAACCAGTTGGATTACCATCAGCACTTAGCTCACCAGAATACATAGCACCAAAGGTACCCTTATCTGGGGTATTAAGACCAATAGTAAAATCTCTTACTGAAGCCTCATAAATAATAGCATCTACATATTTACCACTAAAGCGTGGCTTTTCGTTTTTCATCTTATATAGCTTATTAATATCTATTACATAATTAAATTTATGATTAGAACTACTAGATAAGGCATATGGATCATTAATTTTAACAAAATCATCAAATACTCTTACATAGTATAGGTACCCAGCACCCTCTAGGTCTCCCTCTATTATAATTTGCCATAGACCCTGTGAAATATAATCTAAATTATATTTACAGCTTTCACCCTTAATCCTAAGCTCTAGCTTAATTTCCTTAGCAACTGGTGACCAAACTCTGAAAATAGTTCTCTCCTTAGTATAATCAAAGCCTAGTGGCCCATCATATCTAAAGGTTTCCTCAAATTGCTTAGTTCTAACAATACTACCACTTCTTAGGGTTGTAGCATTACATAGCTCATCTTCAATTTTGTAGTCCTTATGTAGCTCAATAAATGGTAAAAATTTAACTATGTATTTATAAAATAAATATTCCTCATAGACTGCTACAATAGGTAATTCAACTCTTTGACCATTATAGCTAATATAAAATTTTTTATTTTGCTTAAACAAGCTTTCATCTAATAATAGATTTTTCTTTTCCCTCAAAGTATGAGGAAATTTCAGCCTTACTAACAGCAAGCTCCCTGTCTGATTTTATAATAAAGCTATCAATTATACAATCATATTTATTTATATCATATCCTAACAATAATAGGGTATGCCTTACCTCAAAATAGGTATCCGTATTATTGTATAAGGAATATATACTAAAATTATTATCTAATAAATTTTTAAGGCCAGTAATTATAGCCTTAGAGGTAAACTCTTTTATATCTAGCCTATTAAATTTAATATAATATGCATATATTAGCTCCTTAGGGCTCAAGCCTCTTTTAGCTATCTTAAGCATATTTTTATAAATTGGAATATATTCAAATAAATCATACTTATTAATATATTCAATACCTCTATCATATTTAGCATTTATTATCCTATATAGCATTGGTAATATTCTTTCATTAGAAAGAGCTGCTAAAAGCCTTTTATTATCAATTATCGCAAGTAATGTTTTAGACTCAATACTAAAATCTAGCTTAGAGGCTAAATATAAGGCTCTTAATATTCTTAGTGCGTCCTCATTGAATCTAGCATTAGGATCTCCAATTGTCCTAATAAGCCTTTTATTTAAATCATCAAGCCCATTATGATAATCGATTACCTTTAAATTTTTATCATAGGCTAAGGCGTTTATAGTAAAATCTCTTCTTTTACTATCTGTAAAAAAATCATCTACATACTCAACCTCTGGATGGCGATGATCACTATAGGAAATATCCTTACGAAATGAGGTAACCTCATAAAGATTTCCATTCATATTAATAGTTATGCTTAAATATGATGAGCCATTATCTATGGTTTCAAAGTAGCTACTTAGCTCATTAATAGGCATAGAGGTAGCTATATCTATATCATAGCTAGAAAGGCCAAGAAGCCTATCTCTTACTGCTCCACCTACAATTACGGCAGTGTAGCCAAGCTCTTCAATTTTTGAAATAATCTTCACTGCTTCTTCTAAGTTTTCCACAATATTCACCTATTATATTATATCATAGATTATATCAAGCACAACGTAAATATGCCTTATTTTTTTTCGCTTTAATGCGAATATTTATAAAAAATTTTAGTGTGCCTATAAATCCACTACAAGAAATAAGAATAAATAATGGTTTAATTGAAAGAATATTAAGCTTATGCTATAATTTTTTTAGATTTGAGGTGATTAGATGCTAAGAATACAAAAAACCTATGAAAATACTATAGTTATCCATAAAAGTGTTTTTATTACTAGGCTTTTTAGAGTAAATGACACTGATGAGGTGGAAATAATTTTAGATGATATTAGAAAAAAGCATTGGGATGCTACCCATAACTGCTACGCCTATATAATTGGTGATAATGCTGAGATTCAAAAATGCTCAGATGATGGAGAGCCTCAAAAAACTGCAGGTGCTCCAATGATGGATGCATTAAAGAAAAATAATGTCACTAATATTCTAGCTATAGTTACACGTTACTTTGGTGGACAGCTTTTAGGAGCTGGTGGACTTGTAAGAGCCTACTCCTCTTCTGTTAGTGAATGCCTTAAGGAGGCTTTATTTTATGAGCCTAGGCTTCAAACAAAATTTCAACTTACAACCTCATATTCTGGCTATAATACAATTATTAAGGCCTTCCCATATATCACTATAGAAAACACCTCCTTCACAGCTGAGGTTATAATTGAGGCAAGCTGTGATGTGGATAAGTTTAATAAGCTAAGTGAGGACCTTTATAAATATAAAATATCTGCCTCAACCCTAAATAAGCTTGGAGATTTTCAAATTGAGGTACCATATAAAGAGGAGTAATCCTCTTTTTCTTTTTAAAAAAAGTACCTCACCTAGGTGAGATACCATTTTAAAACTGTGTAGAATTTATAAGTAGCATTATACCACTAGTAACTAAATAGGCTATAGCTAGTGCTAATAATACCTGAGCTATTCTTATAGGCCATACACTACGCTCACCCTTCTTAAATAGCTCCTCAAGACGGGAATATAAAATAGCATAGTATGAAATAACAAAGGTGAATAAATATATGCAAGTTGTTATTATATTTAAGTAATTAATTTCTAAAAACATAATACCTCCATATTTATAATATAAGGTGCCATATTTCTATGGCACCATTAATTTTATAAGCTACCTGCGTTAGCATTCTTTAAATGCTCACGAAGCTCTCTTTCCTTTTGTGTAAAGTCTACTGATTGTTGACGATTTTTTTCTAATCTTTCCTTACGGATTTCCTCTAATGCTTGCTTTGCAAACTCAGGGGTATCGCCAATATGAGCCTCCTGAACAAGGATTGTAGCAACATTATCATGGAACTCTAAAATTCCACTACATAATACTACAAAGTATTGATCATTCCCTCTTACTAGCTTTACATAGCCCTCGTCAATAATTGAAACAACAGGAACGTGGTTCTTCATGATACCATATCCACCATCAGTTTCACTATGAACAACTATGTAATCTACCTCTTCATTATAAAGATTACCCTGATGTGTAGAAATTATAATTTGCATTATTTAGCTAAGCCCTTAGCCTTTTCTATAGCATCGTCAATTGTACCAACTAGGCGGAAGGCCTCCTCTGGTAGATCATCATGTAGACCATCAAGGATTTCCTTGAAGCCTCTTACTGTTTCACTAACTGGAACATAAGCACCAGGTACACCTGTGAATTGTCCACCAATGAACATGTTTTGAGATAGGAATAAACGAATACGTCTTGCACGAAGAACGACAAGCTTATCCTCCTCACTTAATTCATCCATACCTAAAATAGCAATGATATCAAGAAGCTCATTATATCTTTGAATGATTTCCTGAACTCTTCTTGCTACCTCATAATGCTCCTTACCAACGATTGATGGCTGTAGGGCTCTTGATGTTGATGCAAGTGGGTCTACAGCTGGGTAAATACCCTCCTCAGTAAGCTTACGAGATAGGTTAGTTGTTGCATCTAGATGGGTGAAGGTTGTAGCTGGAGCTGGGTCAGTATAGTCATCGGCTGGAACGTAAATTGCTTGAATTGAAGTAATTGATCCGTCCTTAGTAGATGTAATTCTTTCCTGAAGCTTACCCATTTCTGTAGCAAGTGTAGGCTGGTAACCTACGGCTGATGGCATACGACCTAATAAGGCAGATACCTCAGAACCTGCTTGAGTAAAACGATAAATATTATCGATGAATAATAATACATCCTGATGCTCCTGATCTCTAAAGTACTCAGCCATTGTTAGACCAGTTAGGGCAACACGCATACGTGCTCCTGGTGGCTCGTTCATTTGTCCAAACACCATGGCAGTCTTATTAATAACGCCACTTTCGCTCATTTCATGATATAAATCATTACCCTCTCTTGTACGCTCACCAACACCTGAGAATACAGAAATACCACCATGCTCCTGAGCAACGTTATGAATTAGCTCCTGGATTAATACTGTTTTACCTACACCGGCACCACCGAATAGACCGATCTTACCACCCTTAATATATGGTGCTAAAAGGTCTACTACCTTAATACCTGTTTCTAGAATTTCAACATTAGTAGAAAGCTCATCTAGCTTTGGTGCGTCTCTATGAATTGGCATCTTATGCTCACATTCAACTGCACCCTTTCTATCGATAGCCTCACCAAGTACATTAAATACTCTACCTAATGTTTGAGGTCCTACTGGCACACTAATAGGCTCACCAAGAGAATCAACACGCATACCACGAACTAAACCATCAGTTGAATCCATGGCAATACATCTTACCTTCTTGTTACCTATATGTAGCGCAACCTCTAATGTTAAATTGATTGGAACTCCGTTGTTTTCTTCCTTTGGAATTTTGATTGTTAAGGCATCATTAATCTTAGGCATTTCTCCGTCTTCGAATAAAACGTCGACAACTGGTCCCTTAACCTCTACGACACGTCCAAACATTATTTGTCGCCTCCTATCGCATTAGCACCGCCAATAATATCAATTAGCTCATTAGTAACAACATTCTGACGGGCTCTATTATATAATAATTGTAGCTTTGCGATTACATCATCAGCGTTATCTGTAGCGTTACGCATTGAGTTCATACGTGCACTATGCTCACTTGTCTTAGCATCTAGAATTATTCCATATACCATATCCTGGATATACATTGGAAGTAATAAATCTAGAGTTTTCTCTAAGCCTGTTTCATAGATGTAATCAATATTTGAGGCCTCTCCTTCAATGTTTTTAATTGGAAGAAGCTGATCAAATTTAATTTCCTGTGACAAGCTATTAATATAGTGATTATATACTATAACTAGCTTATCAATCTCACCATTTAAATATCTATCAATAAGATTTTTAGCAAGTGGAGCAATATCTACGAATAATACATCATCTCTTACAAAGGTTGCACTATCTGAAGCTCTTGGATAATCCATCTTCTTTAAATAGGCAAAGCCCTGCTTACCAATGGCAGCAGTTATGAATTCATCCTTTGATTTATGATTATTATTAATATGCTCAGTTAAAGCCTTAAATACATTTGAATTATAGGCACCTGCTAAGCCTCTATCTGATGTGATAATTAAATAGGCTGTTTTCTTTATTTCTCTTTCCTGAAGTAAAGGATGAGTAATCTCATCTCCTGCCTTCTCAACAATGTGAGAGACCATTGATGAAATTCTTGACATGAAGTCCTTATATTGCTTATAGGTTCTTTCAGCCTTCTTTACCTTAGATTGGCTTACCATGTACATTGCCTTAGTTATTTGGGCTGTACTTTTAGTAGAATTTATTCTTAATTTTACTTCTCGTAATGAGTTTCCCATTATGAATACCTCCTACCTAAATGAATCTTTTCTTAAATTCAGTAATATAGCTATCTAATTTATTTGTATCTGGTAATACCTTTGTTTCTCTAAGCTCCTTAGCAATTTCCATACCAAGCTCATTAGTAGTCATATCGCTATAAAGGCTTTCCTCAAATCTCTTTAAATCCTCAAGCTTAACATCATCTAAGAAGCCATGAGTTAAGCAGTAAAGAATCATTGCCTCGTTCTCCATAGGAAGAGTTTGGTGTAAATCCTGCTTTAGGATTTCCTGAGTTCTTTGACCTCTATCTAGTCTTGCCTTTGTTGAAGCATCTAGGTCAGAACCAAACTGAGTGAATGATTCAAGCTCACGGTAAGATGCTAAATCTAGACGAAGTGTACCTGAAACCTTCTTAACAGCCTTAGTTTGAGCACTACCACCTACACGTGATACTGATAAACCGGCGTTAATAGCTGGACGAATACCCTTATGGAAATAATCAGATTGTAAGAAAATCTGACCATCTGTAATTGAAATTACGTTAGTAGGAATATATGCTGAAATATCTCCTGCTTGTGTTTCAATAATTGGTAGAGCTGTAATACTACCACCACCTAGCTCATTATTAAGCTTAGCGGCACGCTCAAGTAATCTTGAATGTAGGTAGAATACATCTCCTGGGTAAGCCTCACGTCCTGGTGGACGGTGTAATAATAGTGACATTTCACGATATGCAACCGCATGCTTTGAAAGGTCATCATAAACAATTAATACATCCTTACCCTGATACATAAAGTATTCTGCTAAGGATACACCAGCATATGGTGCTAAATATAGCATAGGAGCAGGGCTTGATGCTGAAGCAGAAAGTATAATAGAATACTTCATTGCATCATTTTCCTTTAATGTTTCATAAACACTACTTACTGTAGATTCCTTTTGACCAATAGCTACATAGATACAAATTACATTCTTACCCTTTTGGTTAAGAATTGTATCTACCGCAATTGATGTTTTACCTGTTTGTCTATCTCCGATGATAAGCTCACGCTGTCCCTTACCAATAGGTACAAGGGCATCTAGAACCTTAATACCAGTTTCTAGTGGCTCGTTTACTGCCTGTCTATCCATAACACCAGTAGCCTTAACCTCAATAGGTCTATAGCTCTTAGCATTGATAGCACCAATACCATCGATTGGCTGACCAAGTGAATTTATAACTCTACCAATGAATTCCTCTCCAACTGGAACCTGAAGAATTCTACCAGTACACTTAACTAGGTCACCCTCTTTAATTTTAGCACAGTCACCAAGTAGGATAGCACCAACGCAATCCTCCTCAAGGTTTTGAACCATGCCATATACATCATTAGGGAAAAGTAATAGCTCACTTGACATAGCCTTATCAAGACCATGTACTAAGGCGATACCATCACCAACCTCAACAACACGACCAATATTTTCTGTTTGAATATCTTCCTTATAAGCCTTAATTTGTTCCTTAATAAGGCTAGAAATTTCAGATAAATTGATATTTGCCATGATTTATCCTTTCCTATAATGAAACCCTTAGATTATCTAGGAAGCCCTTCAAGCTCATATCTAACGACTCTCCATTACATAGAATTTGAATTCCTCCAATTAAATCCTGGTTCACTATATTATTTATATCTAATTTTTTGCCCTTATACTTTTCCATAAGAGCCTTCTCAACATTTTCTAGCTGAGCCTTTGTTAATTCCTTAGCGCTTATAATCTCAACATTAATAATGCCTTTTTCAGCTAATAATAAGTTGTTATATTCATTCTTAATGCTTTCCATAATAGAAAACCTATTATGATCTATTACAACACATAAGAAATCAACAAATGTATTGTCTAATGATTTATAAACGTTTCTAATAACATTTTTCTTACTTATTTTATCAATAGTAGGAGATGTAACAACGTCATAAAATTCCTTGTTTTTTAATGTCTCAACAACTGTAGACAATGAATCAGAAAATAAATTAACCTTATTTTCCTCATTTCCTAAATCATATAACGCCTTTGCGTATTCAAGCTCTACCACTATTCGTTAGCCCCCTTAAGGATGTCGTTAACAACATCTAGATACTTATCCTGATTGATTTCCTTTTTGACAATCTTCTCAGCAGCAGCGAAGGCTACGTTAACAATTTCCTCACGGATTTCCTTTTCCATGCTCTTCTTTTCCTGTTCAAGCTCAAGCTCTAAATTCTCAAGACGATGCTTAGCATCCTCCTTAGCAGCATTAATAATAGCATCACGCTTAAGGTTAGCATCCTTTTCAGCCTTATCAAGCATTTCCTTAATTTGGCTCTTTGCTTGATCTAGCTCCTTCTTTAGCTCAGCCTCAATTGCAACAGCATTATTCTTTGCCTCCTCAGCGTCAGTTAGGCTCTTATCTATAGCCTCTCTACGCTGCTCAAGAATATTAGTAATTGGCTTCCATAGGAAACATCTAACGACTACGAATAAAAGAATTGTGGCACATACTTGAATTATTATATCAAAGCTTAAGGTTAAAATAGTATCCATGTTCCAATTAGTTTCCATAATTGGTCCAAGGCCTGCCATAACTAGATCCTTGATTTTTTCCCCTGCATCAGCAATACTTAAAAATAACATATGTGCTTCCCTAGCTACCTAGTGGTAGCTTCCTTTCTTTATTATTCTTTTTATGCAAATACTAATAGAATAGCAATGATGAAGCCGTAGATACCTGTAGTCTCAGATACTGCTTGACCAATAAGCATTGTTGTTCTAATATCTCCAGCCATTTCTGGTTGACGAGCGATTGCATCTAGTGCATGAGCGGCAACATTACCTTCACCAATTGCGGCACCAAAACCTGTGAATACGGCAATACCAGCACCGATTGCTTGAAGACCAACCTTTAGGCCCTCTTGATTGTTAGCTGCAGTTTCTGCTAAAAAGTTTGAAATAGTCATAAAAACTGAGTTTAAAAATGTTAAAAATTCCATAATTTGTTTTTCTCCTTTAATTATTTAGAATATATTTTTTCTTCATCCTTAATCTTTGCAGATGTAAAGACAATAGACAGAATAACGAATACAACTACCTGAACCATTGTAAAGGCTATATCAAAAATTAAATTAATAAATGGTACAACTGGTACTACAAGTAAGCTTAACCATCCATCAAATAAATTCTTAATAAGAATTCCGATAGCTGAACCACTAATTACGTTACCGAATAGACGTAAGCATAATGATAGTGGGAAGGTAAATTCACTCAGTATGTTCATTGGAAGCATAACTGGTGTTGGATCTAAGAATCCCTTTAGGTAACCTCCTATACCTAAAGATGTAATTCCTGTTATTTGAATAATCAGGAATGAAAAGAACGCTAATATAGCAGTAACAACTATATAGCCTGTTGGATTTTCAAGTAAGAAGATTCCACATGAATTTGCAAAGAATATAAATATTACAAGGGTTAAAAACCAAGGTGAGTAAATTCTCCACTTCTTACCAATATTTATTTTAATAAAGTTATTCATGATATCAACAAGCCACATAAATGGAACTAGCCACATTGGAGTTTTTTGCATTGGATCAACCTTCTTTATGAAGAATGACATCACAATGAAAATAACAGATAATACTCCTACGATAATAATAGTCGACATAATTGCCGGCTTTAAAACGTAGCTCAATAAAAAGGTCATTCCTTAACCTCCTTCTCTTTTTTTGTTGTTACCAATAAAATGATAAATACAACCTTTAAAAGCATATAGCCTGCTAAAGCAATCATTATGCTAATAAAAGCCTTCATTTTGTCCTCCTTGATTCCAGACATAGCAAATAATGCCCCAAATACGCCAAAGGTTACTAGCATACGAAGTAAAAGCCATAATATAGCACTCTTCTTGGGCTTATAAACCTTATGCTCTGGATCAAGCTGAACCATTCTAGTCATTCTATGGTTTTGCTTAACCATTAAGCCGTGAGTAAGACAAGAGGTCATGACGCCAATTAAAAAGAATTTCCAATTTTGGCCACAAACAGCTAAAATAATAGTTATTAGTATAGCAATTCCTAAGGTAATAGGTACTGCTAAATAATTAATTTTTTGATTCTGGTTCATTAGTCTCCTCCTTTCTATGCTCATTCTTTAATAGCTTTAATAAAAATACTATAAAGGTTATCAATCCTAAAATTATACCAATAACTAAAAGTAATACTGGCCAAAATGAATCCTTATCAATCAAATAGCCTATTCCATAGCCAATTAGAGCGTAGACAGCTATCGAAAATATTCCTTGAGTTATTGTTGCATAATCCTTTAAAAAGCTACCTAATTTCATTACTTAGTTCCAAATAAACGGTCTCCGCAATCTCCTAGTCCTGGTACGATATAGCCATTTTCATTTAAATGCTCATCAAGTGATGCTACATAAACATCAATATCAGGATGAGCCTCTGTTAAGGCCTCGATACCCTCAGGTGCTGCAACTAGGCAAACAAATTTAATGTTTTTGCATTGTCTTTTCTTTAGCATATCGATAGCGGCAATTGCACTACCACCGGTTGCTAGCATTGGATCAACTACTAATACAATAGAATCCTTCATAGTATCTGGGAATTTAGCGAAATACTCATGTGGCTCAAGAGTTTCCTCATCCCTATATAGACCAATAAAGCCTACCTTTGCTGTTGGTATCATGCTTCTAATACCATCAACCATTCCAAGTCCTGCCCTTAAAATTGGAACAATACAAACCTCCTGAGCAATCTCATATTGGATTGTCTTACAGATTGGTGTTTCAATCTCAATTTCACGAAGTGGAAATTCCCTAGAGATTTCATAAGCCATTAGTCCAGCAATCTCATTAACATTTTGATAGAAGTCCTTTGTTTTAGTTTCCTTCTTTCTAATGTTAGTAATCTTATGCTTTACTAATGAATGGTTTAAGACTGTAACTGACACCTTAAAACTCCTCCTCATACTTACTAATCTTTGCGATTCTTCTTTCGTGACGCTCATTGAAAGAGAAATCAGTATTTAACCAAGCATCAACAATCTCCTTAGCTAAATCAAAGCTAGTATACTTAGCTGATAGTGCTAAGCAATTTGAGTCATTGTGCTCTCTTGTTAATACTGCTGCATCAACATTACTAACAAGGGCACATCTAACCCCCTTAACCTTATTGGCAATGATAGACATACCAATACCTGTGAAGCAAATAACTATGCCTCTATCAGCAATTCCTGCCTGAACATCCTTTGCTACAAGATAGCCATAATCAGTATAATCACAGCTTTCCTTAGTGAATGTCCCTTTGTCAATTACTCTGTGACCACATTCCTGTAAATAGCCTATAAGTGCATTCTTAAGCTCTAAAGCGGAATGGTCGCAACCCATAGAAATAATCATAATATATCTCCTTATTTGGCATATAGCCATTCATTCTTTTATTATATCAAATAAAGTTGATATATTAAAGATTTTTCAAAAAATTACGAACTATAAAGCCTCCTTGCATACGTTTTCATAAAAATAACAAAAAAAGACCTTTATCCGAAGATAAAAGTCTTGAAATTTCAAATGAAACCGAGTGTAACAACACTGAGCTGACGGATTCATTCCATTATTAGCTAATGGCTTCTACTCCCTTTTATAGTCATATAATTTTCCTATCGTATTATACCACTAAATACTATATGTACAAGAGTAAATTTGCTTAATAGCCCATAATGTTTATAAATGTTTAATACCTGTTAATTAATACACAAATTGCTCATTTTTACACATAAAGGCTTTATTAGTCTTTATTTCCATTAATAAGAAGCTCATACATGGTTTGCTTAATATTATACTCAGCCAATAATTCCTCTACCTCAGCTAGGGCCTTAGTATTACTATTTCCTGTGTAGGTAGCTCTAATTAATAAATTTTTAGGTGAATTTTCAATATCTACAAACTCCATAATTTGA
Organism: Anaeroplasmataceae bacterium; assembly: GCA_020024985.1. Taxonomy (GTDB): domain Bacteria; phylum Bacillota_I; class Bacilli_A; order Acholeplasmatales; family Anaeroplasmataceae; genus Anaeroplasma. The sequence goes on from JAHHSW010000001.1 coordinate 18,634, forward strand.
GTCTTATAGCCACTATACTGCAATAAATTAGCTCTAATAGCATCAGTCATAATGGCAGACATTCTTTCCTTTAAAATGCCAAATTTAGTAACAAGGTGAAGCTTATCACTACCAAGCTCCTTATTTATTTCATGCTGGCAGCATGGAACTGAGAAAATATATCTACATTTCATATTAATTGCATGATATAGGGCATAATCTGTTGCGGTATCACAGGCATGCAGGGTAATAATCATATCTGCCTTAGCATCCTTATACTTAGCAATATCTCCACATAAGAATTTTAAGCCAGTATATCCATACTTTACCGCTAGCTTATTACAATCCTCAATTACCTGCTCCTTTAAATCTAAGCCAATAATTTCGCATTTCATCCTTTTTATTTTTACTAAATAATAATAAAGAATAAAGGTTAAATAGCTTTTACCACAGCCGAAATCAATTATTTTTAATTCCTTTTCATCCTTAATAGAATCCTCTATAATTTCTAAAAAACGATTAATTTGCTTATATTTATCGTAGCTTGCCTTTACTATTCTACCATCAGGCATCATTACCCCTAGATCAACTAAAGGCTCTATTACCTCACCCTCTGGTAATAAATAATTCTTTTTCTTATTATGGCCTATGTTAACATTAAGGACCTGGCTATTAGTATTTTTTCTTCTATTAGTTAAAAGCCTTCCCTTTGAGGTAACTCTATAGCTATAAATGAATTCATTAGTAGTAAGCTCTAAATTATTAAAATCATTTTCTAATAAATCCTTTAGCACCTTAAAAAGCTCATCAATAGCATAATTACTATGAAACACCTGAGTTTTAGTGTACATAGCAAGCTGAATTAAGCTTGTGCCTTCCTTCTTAATAAGCTGTAGCTTACCCTTTTCATATTTGTTGCTATTATTTTTCTTTCCTGAAATTGTTCCTACTAAAATATCACTTGGAAATGTAATATCCATATTCCCTCCACCAAAATATTAGGGTTACCAAAATGATAACCCTTATTTTTATTATCTTCTATTTTTAGCTTCCTTAGTTTCCTTAGTTTCCTTAGTTTCCTTAGTTTCCTTAGTTTCCTTTATTTCCTGAACTACTGCATCCTGATAGAATGAAACAACTGAATTAGCTGCATTTTCAGCACCTACTCTTGATTGATATGATTCACCAACCGCACATATTCTACCACTTACATTATAAAGCTTGTATTGGAAGTTTCCTGTCTTATCCTTAACGCATTTGAAGGTACCCTCTCCGACATTTCTCTTAAATGTCTCAATTGAGTACATACAGCCAGCCTTTGAGGTATAGCCCTCAGCCTGACATAGGATTTGACCATTAGAGGCCTTTAATGCCCAGCTATATTCACCATTGAACTTTTCAACAACAAACTTACCATCCTTCTTAGGCTCAGCATTGCTAACATCAATTGGGGTAGCAGTCTTAGCATCCTTATCAACAATCTCAACATCAACCATATCAGCCTTTAAAGCAAACTTCTTAAATGATTCAGAAGCTCTAATTGCAGATTTTTCAACTGAATAATTACTTGAAATTGCAAGAATTCTATAATTTCTAGAAACTAGCTTAAATTTATATTGGCCTCTCTTATCAGCAAATATTCTAACCTCACCAGTTTCAAGGTTTCTCTTAACCGCATTAATAGCCTTTACTACACCATCCCTTGTTGTATAGGTTTCTGATGTAACAAGCACCTCACCATTTGAAGCCTTTAGATTATAGGCATAGCCATCAGCAGTTTGGAAAATTTCATATTTACCATTATAGGTTCTACCCTTTCTTTGCTTAGGCTTTTCTGAAGCTTCCTCTATTTCTTCCTTCTTTGGCTCTTCCTCTATTTCTGCTTCAGGCTCTTTATTTTCTTCTAAAGCATTAGAATCATCCTCTAGGGTATCATTTGCTTCAGAGCATTCCTCTGCTTCTCTATCCTGAGCCTCAGCTAATACCTCTACTTCTTCCTGGGCTTCAGCCTCAGGCTCCTCAATAGTGCTATCAAGTACATCGTTACTTTCTTCCTCTACTGTAGCCTCTTCACTGCTTTCAGCTTCCTCTAATAAGCTAGGCTCTTCCTCTTCTTCACTGTTATTAGAAGCCTCAGCTAAAGAATTATCCACATCAGTATTACTTTCTTCATCTACCGTAGTCTCCTCTAGATTAGACTCAGGCTTTTCCTCCTCTACAGGAGCTATAGCCTCAGAAACTGTAGTCTTTGCCTCTAAATCCGCATCATCAGGACATTCACATACACTAGAATCATCCTTAGTCTTAGCATCGACATCATCATAATATCTCTCCTCTGATGCTTCCAGACTATCCTTCTTATTTTGCTTAGCAGGCTTTTTTTCATCATCAAATTCCTTATAGCCAAGTGAAGCTAAATTCTTTTTAGCAGCCTTCTCTGCCATTTTATCTGCCTTAATTGACTTAACAATTTTTGCTACTATAACCCAAATTAAAATAATAATTAAAACAAACGCAATAGATAATATAAAAATAGATTTTTGATCATCTAACGAAAAATTAAATAAAAACATAAAAGCACCCCATTCCAGTTCATATATCTTAATTATAAGATATATTTTGGCTATATTCAATTATATTAGGAATATTGACTATAATTTTTTAAAAATTCTCTTGTTTTACTTTTTAAAAATACTATTAAAAGAAAAAAGCCCCAGTGTATGCCACTTTTTAAGGACTTTTTATACCTAGCCTATTTAATTAAATTCAAGATACACAAATAATTCAGCCATTACCTATAATCATAAATGATAATGGTGATGATGATGTACGGCTTCGTTTAATATGTGCTCATGTGGATGTGAATGCGTGATAATTTTAGTTTTCTTAATTCCATTTTCCTCATAGCTAATCTCATGCGTATGCATATGCTCATGTTGCTTTTTTAATGTGTCTATTACTATAATGATAGTAGCTACTAACATTATAGCTAGTCCTATATAATAGCCTACTCCAGGTCTATCCTTAAAAATTACATAGGCTAATAATACTCCAATAAAGGGAGCTACCGAATAATATGCAGAGGTTTTAGCTGCACCTAATTCACTTTGAGCCTTTATATAGAAAAATATAGAAAGGCCGTAGGCTAAAAGCCCTAGCCCCATTGCATACATAATATATTCAAGCCTTGGAAGGCTCTCACCTATACAAAAGGCTACGATAAGTGAGCCTAAGCCTGAAAATATTCCCTTTAAAAAAACAATTTCATAGGTGCTTTTATTAGAAATGCTTCTAGTACAGTTATTCTCTAAGCCCCAGCAAGCAGTTGCTAATAGGACAAGTATTGAGCCCCATGAAAAGCGAAAGCTTTCAAGGTCCTCTATTGATAAGAAGAATGAGGCAATTGTGATTAATACTATAGCTATCCACATTCTTATAGAAATAGCCTCCTTAAATATAATTAAGGCTATTAATGAGGTGGCAACAATTTCAAAGTTATTTAATAAAGAGGCCTCCATAGCTCCTGTATCCTTAAGCCCTAGCATCAATAATATTGGAGCTAATATATCTAATAAAATCATTCCTAGGGTATAAATGAAATCATGCTTTCCTAATAGCTCCTCCCTTTTAGTTGATCTAAGCTTAAATAGAAATAATATTCCTATTCCTAGTCCTGCCCCTAAATATAAAAAGGCTGCTAGCATAGTTGGAGATATGTTATTGAGTAATAGCTTTGAAAAAGGCATATTTAAAGCATATAATGCCGCCGCTAGTACTGCAAATATAATTGCTATAAGCTTTTTTCTCATTACTCTCCCCCTCTCATTAACATTTTATTATATAGCTAAGAAATGTGTATTCTCTTATTAGCTATAAATTAGGTTATCACCATTATAATTATTTTTTCTCTTTACAAACTGCTTATGATAGAAGCTACTCTTATATACTAGCTTCTTATTAACATAATCATAGCCTAGCTCCTCAAATAATGTTTTTTTACCGGAATATAGGTTAGTACCTAAGCCTAATCTATCTCCCTCTATTTTAAAACCAAGCGCACTAAGTATGGTTGGTAGCATATCGAAATTAGACCATTCTCGATTATAAAAGACCTCTTGACTGCTAGCTATACCAGCTACTGGATTAATAATTAAATTATAGGTTGTTCTTATATAGTCTTTTGACTCCATACCCTTAAATAATGAAGAATCCATAGAATTATGATCTCCAATAATCACAATGGTAGTATCAGCAAAGAACTCCTGCTCCATAGCCCAGTTAACAAAATCATAAACATGACGCTCAGAAAAGCTAATAGTTTTAGCATAATCCTCCTTAATATCACTATCTCCAAATATCGGCTTATCACCATCAAAGGCAAAGCCTGGATTATGGGTATCAGCATTTTTAACTATTACATTAAATGGCTCAGGTAAGGCTGCTAGCCTCAAAATTTCATTCTTAGCGAAGCTATAAAGCTTTTCATCCTCATAGCCCCAGTTAACGTGATAATCACTAGGAATTAAACCATTTTCCTTCGCATACTTGTAATCTATTATTTTAAAATAACCGTGTTCCTGATACAAATAGGTTAGACCAGAGAAAATACTATCACAGCCCATTAATATAGTTTGATTATATCCTAAATAGGCTAATAAATCACTTAAACCAAAGGCACCAGGTAAAAAATGACCTTCCTTAGAATACATAGCTGCCTCTGTTGGGATTCTCATAGGTAAACCAAATTGCTGATTTACCATAGAGGCACAGGAGAAGCTACCTCCATAGGTTCTAAGTGGACCACCATAGCCCTCACCATTATTAAGATTAGAGAAATTATCTCCAGCATTATAAAGCTTAAGTAAATTAGGCATTAGGTTTTCTTCCATTATTCCACCATGTGCCTCATCTAAAAAGCTATTTTCTATAGATTCAAGATAAATGTGGATAAGATTTCTTTTTTTATTAGGGACAGTAATTTTAGCCTTGGTTGGATCTACATAATTATCTGCAATAAAGCTATCCTCAATAGTATAGCCAACAACTATCTTATCTAAATCCAATGAGAATATACCATAGCATAAGCCAACAATTAAAACCAAAAGTCCACCTAAGGTAGCTATTCTTCTTCCCCCAATAGCCCCAATTAGGGCCTTAGCTTCTCTTTTAAAAGAAAGACTAGTAAATATAAGGGAATAGGAGATCATAGCGAAGATATAGGCTAAGGTAAGGGCCAAAATAAGTGGTCCTTCAATATAAGACATAATAAGCTTAGAATCTGTACCTGTAATTGGAGTAAACATTGTTATAAATATTTGATCTGGTGAAACCCCATAATATACTACACTAGCCCAAGCACTTGAGGTTGAGGCTAAGGCACCAATAAAAAATAATAAAATAGCTAGCACATATAGTAGCTTACTAGAAATAGAGGGCTTATTTTCCCTTTTAATTACATTTAGAAGCCTATAGAATAATCTATCAAGGGCAATGTATAAAAGACCAACTAAAAGCGAATTTAAAAGGAAATACAAAAGCACCTGATAGCTAATTCTTACTGGGTTAAATAAATTTGTAAGGCCATAAAAATAATGAAGCATTGAAATAGATATTAAATTTATAATTAAAAATATTCTTATGCAATTAATTAATACTTTTTTTAATTTAGATTTATCAGTATGAAATAATGTATATAGAGCAGTTATTAAAAAAGCTGGTAATAGCATTACTAGAATATAAAACAATATTTTTAGCATAATAAACTCCTTACTTTCTACATGCTAATATTATAACACAAGTGTGGTATTAATTTGTATTACATACTTATATAGTTATTTAAAATATTATACTATAGAACAAAAAAAGCACCTAACGGTGCTTAATTATTAATCTGGAGCGAGTGATGAGAATCGAACTCAC
>JAHHSW010000010.1 GCA_020024985.1 Anaeroplasmataceae bacterium
ATTACATTCTATGCTATCATTATAGTAATTCAAGGAGGCAAATTTTATGAAAATATTAATTACGGGCTTTGATCCCTTCAATAATGCTAGTATAAATCCATCCTATGAGGCAGTTAAGCTGCTTCCTGATAAAATTTTGGATAAGGAAATAACTAAGCTTTTAATTCCAACTAGCTTCAAAAGAAGCTTTTTGACTCTAAAGGCTGTTTTAGATAAAAATAATTTTGATGCTGTTATCCTTGTTGGTCAAGCAGGAGGTAGAGCTGGTATATCAATTGAAAAGGTTGCAATAAACTATATGGACGCAAATATAGCTGATAATGATGGCTTTATTGCTAAGGACTCATTTATTTATCCTAATGAAAGAGAGGCCTACTTCTCTACTCTTCCATTAATCAAAATGAAGGATGAGCTTTTAAAAAATAATATTAGCGCGCATATAAGCTATACAGCCGGTAGCTTTGTATGTAATTATTTACTATATAATACTCTAAGATATACCTTAAATACTAATACCAAGGCCTGCTTCATCCATGTACCATTTTTAGATACTCAGGCCACAATCAATAATCATACCTATCCTTCTATGACCCTTGAGGAAATAGTGAAGGCTCTAGAGCTATTAATAAAAGCAATTTAAATATAATTAATAGAGCACTACTTCTAATTAGCAAATAGTGCTCTTTTTATATAAAAAAAATCGGAGCCATAATAAGCTCCGATGATAATTATTTAGCTTCCTTTGTTGCCTTAGCAATTTCTGCAATTGAAGCTACGGCTCCTGCCATATTTTGCATATCTGATGGAATAATAAGCTTTGTTGACTGACCATCTGCAACCTTTTGCATTGCCTCATAGCTCTTAAGCTTTAAAACAGCCTCAGTTACATCAGCGCTCTTTAGGCTCTTAAGACCATCGGCCTCTGCCTCACGCATAAGCCTAACACCCTCAGCCTCAGCAGTCTTAATCTTTAAAATAGATTCTGCTTCACCCTCAGACTTTAAAATCATAGCTTCCTTCTCAGCAGCTGCCTTTAATACCTGAGATTCCTTTTCACCCTCAGCTAAAAGAATTTGGCTCTTCTTTTCACCTTCAGCAAGTAAAATCTTTTCACGACGCTCACGCTCAGCTCTCATCTGGCGCTCCATTGCATCTCTAATGTCCTTTGGAGGTAAAATATTTTTAACCTCTACTCTATTTACCTTAATTCCCCATGGATCAGTTGCCTCATCTAAAATGGCACGCATCTTGGTATTAATTATGTCTCTTGAGGTTAAGGTTTCATCTAAATCTAATTCACCAATAATATTACGAAGGGTAGTAGCACTTAAATTTTCAATAGCGCCTACTGGATTTTCAACACCATAAGCATATAGCTTAGGGTCAGTTACCTGAAAGAATACAACTGTATCAATTTGCATTGTTACATTATCCTTTGTAATAACTGGCTGTGGATCAAAATCCTTTATTTGCTCCTTCATAGAAATTACATATGATACTCTATCTACAAATGGTAATAGAAAATGGAAGCCTACTCCCCAGGTAGCATAATATCCACCTAATCTTTCTACTACGTACTTATTAGTTTGCTTAACAATTCTAATTCTTGAAATACAATATCCAGCAATAACTAATAAAATAACTGAAATTACAACTGCTGCTACAATTCCACCTGTCTGTGCTAAAAACATAAACAATAATCCTCCTTTATTCATCTATTTTTTTCACAACTACTCTGTTTCCCTTTATAGCTACTACCTCTACTAGTGAATCCTTAACAATAGCCTCATCACTATCCTCCATAAGTATTGCAGTGTAGGTAATACCATTAAGCTTTACGCTTCCTGCCTCATACTTATCAATATCACTAATAGCCTTTAGCCTTTTTCCAACAAATTCATCAGTGTTGGTATTTCTAACCTGCCTATCCATAAGCCTTTTAACAAATGGTCTAGTACCAATTAAGGCAGCCACAGAAATCACTGAGAAAACAATAATTTCTGCCCAGTAAACCATAAAATTAGAAATACACATAGCTACTAATGAACCAACTGAAAACCAAATAGAAACTAGATCCTGTGTTACAGCCTCTATTATAATAGCTAAAACAAATATTGCTAACCAAATCCAAATCATATATTGCTCAATCATAATTAAATATCCTCCTCAATATCAATTACTATTGCTCTTTTTACCTCATCATAATATGCCCTATACCTTAAAAAGCTCTTGGCAGGTATTTCTAGCTTAAATATTCTTTTAATATAATCGACTAATCCTCTTGAGCATATTCTAGCATAGGTTTTGCTAATTGACAATGCTAATAATGAGCTTTCCTTTACCTCACCATTTAAGGCCTTGTCCTTGTCATATAAAAAGACATATATCTTTCCTTCATCGCTATCTGCTCCAACCCTAACCCTATAGATATTTTCTAAATACCTTAAAAGAACCTTGTTGAATGTTATATGACCTTCATAAATAGACGCAGCTCCCTTAACATCATCTGTATCAAAAAATGTTAACAAGAAAATCACCTTCCTTACCCTTATTATATAACAAAAAAAGAATAATTCAACAAAAATCGTCAAATCATTCTTAAAAATTCATAAAAATTATTTTATATTTTTATCTAACAAGAAAGGTTTTACTTTCATCAAAATCAATAATATGCTCCTTATATAAGCCACCATAAGCTCTCTTAAAGGCCTTTCTACTCATCTTAAGTAGGCTCTCTACCTCCTCAGCTGATGACTTAGCTGTAAGTGGCATTGTGCCATGATTATTCCTTAAAAAGCCTAAAATGATTTCCTTATCAGTATCAATCATTTCTTCCTTTTGAGCATTTAAGGTACCATAATATTCCTCATCCATAGCCTTAGTAATACATACCTCACAGCTAGAGCCCATTCTATGCTTACCTCTATACTGGGTTAATGGAACATAAACATACATCTTATCCTCTGTAATAACACCAATTCCCTTATCAGTGATTCTACATACATAGCCCATAACATGCTCACGCTCAGCATACATATGCTTAGCATGTACACCAATAATATCAAATCTATTTAATGGCTTACCAACTAAAGTACCCTTTCTTTCCTTTAATCTAATAAATAGGGTATCATCAATCGCTGGCCATAGGCTTTCATCAAATGGAAGGTAATCTCTTGATATTAAAACATCCTTTGGAGTATTAATATTAACAAATACACCTGTACCTGGTATAACATCTACTACCTTAACAAAGCCTGGCTCCTCCATAGTACAAAATGGCTTAACCTCGGTCGCAGTCATTCTCTTAGACTTATCAGAATAAATAAATACCTCTACCTCTTCACTATCCTTATGCTCCTTAAGGCTTTGCGCAAAGTGTAATAGCACCTCATCAGTACTATCTGTTAGCATATATCCTAAATCTGATTTTCTCACTACCCTTAGGGTATTAAATTCACCTATTTTAATCAATTTCGGTCACCATCCTTATAATTTCTATCTGTTTGCTTTAAATACATTTCCTTTTTATCCTTGAATGTAGCTCTTGGTCTTTTTCCACCCTCATATTTCTTAATTAAATCCTTTTGGGCCTGTGTTAGCTCCTTATCCACATTTATCATCCTCTTTCTATCTAATTATACCATACAATTGCCTTTAGTCTATTTTAAAATTTATTATTATTCTTTAGTTTGACAAACGCTTTCATAAGTGTTATTATATTAATGTAAGGAAATAACTTTTCAAAATAATCTCTCCCAAAGCGAAAGGGATGCTAGCTTTATAGCATCCCTTTCTTTTTTTATAGCTTTATTTTTTCTAATGCCTCTAAATTAGTCTGATCAACCTTAAGTGGAACTATAGTTATATAGCCCTTATCAGCTAAATATACATCAGTATCCTCTCTTTTATCAAATATATATGGATAGGATTCATCAATATATAATTCACCGTCCCTACTATACTTAGAGGTAAATATTTTATCTCCCTGCTTACATACCCTTGTACCGGTAGATTCACTATATCCCTTAACTGGGAAATTAATATTTAAGGCATATTCCTTAGAATATAGCCTCTTATTAAATATTAGCTCAAGAAGAGGATCTAATTCCTTCTCTACTATTTTAAAGCAAGAAACATCAGTTGAAATAGCCACTCCTGGAATCCCCTCAATTAAGGCCTCACGAGCTACTGATACAGTTCCTGAATATATAATATCGGTTCCAAGATTAAGACCATTATTACAGCCAGAAAATACTATATCAAATTTAACATCAAGTGCTCCTGTAGCAAGCCTTACACAGTCTGCAGGTACACCTGAGGTTTTATAGCATATTACTCCAGGGATTTTCTCTACCCTCTTAAGCTCTATTGGTCTATGTAGAACTATGCTATGGCTGCTTGCGCTTCTTGGCCTATCTGGAGCTATAACGTAGACATTACCATATTTAGTTAGCCTAGAGGCTAATAGCTCTATACCATATGCATCTATTCCATCATCATTACAAACTAATATATTCACAAAAAATCTCTCCTAAACTATTTATTACAGCTATTTATAAATTCCTTAAATATTTTTTCACTAAAGCTTTCATTCTCTAGCATCTCAGGGTGCCACTGGAAGGCCCAAAGGAATTTTTTACTAGGCTCATAATAAGCCTCAATAAGCCCATCACTAGCTAAAGCCATAGGTCTTAACACACTAGCAAGCCTCTTAATACCCTGATGATGTACACTATTAACCTTAGTTATTTCACCAAAGCTACGTAAAGGTGTATCCTCTAAGGTCTTTACACAGTGGAAACCTACATTATAAGGCTTCTCCTGATGGTGCTCAATTCCTTCAAATTCCTCATATAAATCCTGATATAATGAGCCACCAAGTAAAGCATTTATTATTTGAGAGCCACGACAAATACCTAAAATTGGCTTATTCTCCTGATAGGCTACCCTAAATACCTTAGCCTCAATATTATCTCTAGCCTCATTTATTTTTCCACAGTAAGGAGCCTTAGCCTCATTATAAAGCTCAGGATTTACATCCTCACCACCTGGGAAAATATAACCATCTATATGCTTATTTAATTCATAAATATCCTCTATAGCTAAATCTAGTGGTAAAACAACTGGAATTCCCCCTGCCTTTTCAACTCTATTTAAATAATATGGAAGCATCCATAGGCTTTCCATTTCCATATCATATAATGGAAGAATACCGATTACTGGCTTATTCACATTAAAACCTCATCTCTATATTTATATTTAACTATCCCATAGTAACCTAATTTTTATTTAGGCAGCATTACAATAATATAATAAATAAACCATCAAGTCAATTGAAATCACAATAGGGACAAAAATAAGGCCAAATTTTGGCCTTATTCATAGCTTTTTGCAATTGCAGTAGACATATGATCCTTATCAGGATACATAGTACCTGGGTTTATATTTAATAGCTCTAGCTGACGCTGAATATATGGACGATTAACAATAAATATCCTATTTTTGCTGACAGTATGTAGGGTTCTATACTCTCCTGTCTTATAATCACATAAGCCAAAAAGAATAAAGCTACCACTTTGAGCAATGATTCTTTCATTAATCATACCAACCTTAACATGACGTGGATGCAATAATACCTCTGGGTCAAATAGCTCCTCTGAAAAGCCTGGTAGGGTTGTCTTTACCTCAGCCACAAACCTCTTATAGGCAAGTGAGCTTTTATAAATCTCTGGGTCATTTCTTTTAATTGCCTCATTTATTTTTAAATATAGCTCCTGCTTATAATTAGTTTCTAAAACAGCTAGGCTAGACATTAGGGTTACTACATTAGAATCAGAATATTTAACATCCTTCTTGTCCTCACTCATAAATATAACCTCACCAATACCAAAGTTCTTATTCTTATAGGTAACTGGCTTATCACAGGCCATATAGAGGGCAACAAGTGGATTAGAGGTTGTATCTAATAGCCTTGTTGGCATTTTATAATGCTGCATGGTTGTTAATATCTCAATATACTTCTTATTGGCTAGCTCATTATAAAATTGAGTTTTAAAATCCATATACATATAGGATTCATTCTCATAATACCTTTTTCTTCTATATAAGGATGGTACAAGCTCATATTTAAAATAATAATGGCCTCTAAAGAAATGCTCCTTATTAGGTGTTTCTTTAGTCATCTCCTCAATAGTAGTTATATAATCCTGAACATTTCCAACTATATAATTTCCATTAGGTAAATGACAAAGTGACGCTAGGGCCTCTAAAAGCTCTCCTCCTGTAAATAAAGGGAAGCTTGAATTAATTCCCACATCATCTAGGGTTATATATTCTACTTCCTTAGCTAGGCTTCCGTTCATTTTAGCAAAGACATAAATGCTATACCCAGTAAAGGAGGCTCTATGCACCTTATATTTATCCTTATCAGGCTTCACTATTTTAAGGCTATTATCACTAATTTCTAAATCCACATAATCAAGCCCTGTAAGAACATGCTCTAGCTTTTCTGTAATAAAAAAGCTACCTAAGGCACTATCCTTAAAAAATACACCCTTTATATTTAATTCATTGTAAATAAGCTCATAAAGCTTCAAGCTATCACCACCATTTTCCTAATACTATTTTACCATCAAACTTAATTAATATAAATATCATCTATAGGAACTTATCATATATCTATTCTTAGTAATAGTAACCCTTATGCTACCATCATTAATAGTATTATAAACCCTACTTACCCTCTTTAATCTAGCTAAAACACTGGGATCTGGATGATGATATTTATTATTTAGCCCTGCTGATATTATAGAATAGCTAGGCTTAACCACCTCTAAAAATTCAGGGCTTGAGGAGGTAATACTACCATGATGTCCTGCCTTCAATATATCAACCCTTAAATAATTATGGTATTTCAAAACCAAATCATGCTCTACCTCACTTGTGATATCTGCACATAAAAGAAAGCTAGTATTATATATATTAAGCCTTATAGCTAAGGAATTCATATTAGAATTATTATAATTCTTAAGTGGTGATATAAAGCTAAAGCTTAAATTCTTTATCTTCATATTATAGCCTGCCTTAATAGCTAAGGACTTATAGGGCTTAACTAGCCTTTCTAGTTTATAATCATATACCGGATATAAAACAAGCTTAACCTCAAAATAATCTAATACCTCCTCATAATCACCTAAATGATCATCATCCGAATGAGTTAATACTAAATAATCTATCCTAGCTATTCCTAAATCCTTTAAATAATCAAAGGAATTAAAGGCATCAACTACCACAACACTACTTCCATTTTTTATAACTGTACAATCCCCCTGCCCACAATCAAGGAAGGTTACAGTAGAAATAGGAATATATACTACTAATAGCTTTATAGCTAATAAATAAAGTATCATTAAAAAATAGGATAAAAGCCTTCCTCTTTCCTTATAAAGACTAATAATTATTAGAGTAAATATTAAATAATAGCCCAAAATCATAAGTGGATTCATATATGGCATATGAATAACTGGAAGCATACTAGCTAAATTTACTACATAAACATTGGTAAAAAGATAAATATAGCCAAAAACAAAATCCCAAAAAGGAATAAGGGCTAATATATAGGAAATAGGTAATAAAATATGACTTACTAAAAGCGTTAAAATTGGTGAAAGTATTAATGAAAATATAGATATTATATTACTCATATTTAATACAAAGGGTAGGGTTATTAAATAGATTAGGCTATAGCTAATAAGCATACCTATAAGCTTATTCTTTACCTTAACAAGCTCATTAGTATATATTAAAATAAAGCTCACTAAATAGCTTAATATAAAGCCTATATAATAAGCCTGATAGGGATTAAATAAAAGCATTATAAGCATAGCTATTGATAGTATATCTAGCTTACTATAGCGTATACTACTATTACTATTTAGCTTTCTAATAATCAAAAACAATAATGCTCTTACTGAGGAGGCTGGCGCCCCAATTAAAATTACATAAAGGCTAATAATTGATATTGGTATTGCCTCCCTATAATAATGAAATATATTTAAGAGTAAAAATCTAATGATTCCATAAAGCAGCATTATATGCATACCACTAATAGCTAAAATATGTGAAATACCTAAAACACTATAGCCATCCTTTATTTCCTCATCCAATAAATTGTCTCCAAATACCATTGATTCAACATAGCTTAAGGAGGTAGGCCTTAAATATTTTTTTAAATACTTAATATAGCTAGCCTTTAATCTAGCTATAGTAAAGCCCTCCTTAATATAGCTTGAGCTATTTGCATAAAAGGAATAGCTTATCCCCTTAGACCTTAAATAAAGCTCATAATCAAAATCACTTGGATATCCCTTAGGAGATATTTCATTGATTTTACCTTTAATAGAAACAACATTTCCTACCTCATACTGATTTTTGTCATATACAATAATCCTTTGAATACCGCTTCTAATTACATATGACCTTTCATTCTTAACCTCTATAATGGTACCTATGTAGCTATCACTAGCTAATAGCTTATCTAAACCAAATCTAAGGCTCATTAAGCCCCCAAGTAAAATTATTACCAATATTGAATAGTAAAAATAATCTGTTTTTAAAAATAAAAAAATCAAATATATTCCTAAAAGTATAAAAAAGTAAGGGTTTCTTAAGGAAATATAGAACAAAATAACAGCTATTATTATAAAATGAAGCTCATTACAAAACGGCTTGCTTCTTAATTTCCTCAATAATGTCATCAGATACACCTAAAAGCTTCTTAAGCTCACTAAAGCTTTCTATTTTTTTAGTTTTTCTATACTCTAATATTTTTTTGGACCTAGATGGTCCTATTCCCTTTAGAGTTTCAAGCTCCTTTTTACTGGCTGTATTTATGCATATTTGTGTACTATCATTATTATTATCCACATTAATAGAATTATTACTTGATGCTATAAAGATAGTTGTGCTTGCATCATATATTTTATCAAGCCTTTCATCTATTACACTAAAGCCTGTTAAATAAAGAGAAATAGCCCTAAGAATTTCACCATAGGAGATACCCGGCTTCACCTCTAGCTCATAATGATCACAAACCTCATCTCCTTCTCCTGGAGCATTAATTTCACCTTCAATTTTAATGGTAATAAGCTCCATATTAGGCTCCTCTATTACCTCTGTTTCTTGACTTTCCTCTAGAGTATTTTCATTAGAGCTACATCCCCTTAAAACGGGAATAAGTGCTAAAATAAAGGTTACTAATAATATTAATCCAATTACTAGAATTTCCTTAAGCCTCATTAAAATCACCTCTATATAATATATAGAAGCTTTTTTAAAAAATTTTTAAAAAAAGTAGCCAAATTAATGGCTACTTAAATAAGTGTATTAAAATGTGTATTCCTTTAGCTTATTACCAGCTAAATCATATAATGCTACATTCTTTTCATCTAAAATAGCATAGCCTCTAGCACTTGAGGCCTTAGGAATGGTAATACTTCCTGGATTTAGATAAAGGCTCCCATCCTTCATTTCTAAAACAGGTATATGGGTATGTCCAGACATAATCATCATAGGCTTACCAGTATATTCATCTAAATGATGTCCATGCTCAAGATGGCAGGTAATACCATTTAGGGTAGCATCATAAGAATCTAAAATCTTAAAATCTAAGACCATTTGGTCTACCTCAGCCTCACAGTTACCCTTAACACAAATAATCCTATCGGCAAGTGGGTTTAATACCGCAATAACCTTCTTAGGAGCATAGTTCTCTGGTAAATCATTTCTTGGGCCATGATATAATACATCACCAAGGCATAGGATATAATCACAGCCTAGCTCCTTATATAGCCTTTCGATATGATTAGCTGAATCACTAGAGCCATGAATGTCTGATACAATTAAATATTTCATATAATTACCTACTTATTTTCTATTAAATCATCGATGTGACGAGCAACATAAACACCATTAGCCCCTGCCTGAGCAAGACCACGAGTTAAGCCGGCTCCATCTCCACCTACATATAATCCCTTAATCTTAGTTTGGAAGTTATTATCGATATGAGGTCTAGCTGAATAGAACTTAGCCTCAACGCCATAGAATAATGTATGCTCATTTGCAATACCTGGAGTTACATGATCTAAAGCCTCAATCATTTCAATAATACTCTTCATTGTATTATATGGTAAAACTAAGCCTAAATCACCAGGAACTGCTTCCTTAAGTGATGGCTTAACAAAGCCCTCGTCAATTCTCTTTTGAGTTGAACGTCTACCCTTACAAATATCACCATATCTTTGAACAATGATGCCACCGCAAGATAGCTCATTTGCTAATCTACTCACCTGATGAGCATATTCATTTGGTAAATCGAATGGCTCACTAAACTTATGAGAAACAAGTAGGGCAAAGTTAGTATTAATACTACCTAAGGCCTTAGAGGCATAGGCATGACCATTAGCTAGCATAGTACCACTATGGTTTTCTACTACTACGTGTCCTGATGGGTTTGAGCAGAAGGTTCTAACTACAGTACCAACGCTTGTTCTATAAATAAACTTACCCTCATAAAGATTTTTATTTATTTCCTCCATGATAACATCGTTAGTTTCTACTCTAACTCCGATATCTACCTGGTTATTAGTCATCTTAATATCATTCTTCTTACAAATATCCTCAAGCCATGTAGAGCCATCTCTACCTACAGCTAAGAAGACATAGTTAGATTCAATAATCTCACCTGATGGTAGCATGATACCCTTAACAGCACCATCCTCAACAATAACTGTCTTAACCTCAGTTTCAAACATCATGTCAATTTCCTTAGCTAAATCATCATAGATAGCAGCCTGAATCTTTAGGTTATTTTCAGTACCTAAATGACGAACCTCACTACGTAATAGCTTAAGACCAACCGCAAGACCACGACGTTCAATTTCTCTAACCTTATCTGTTGTTGGATTAGTAATTTCCTTTGGAGCACCATATTTTAGGTTTATTTGATCTACATATTTAATTAAATCTAATACAACCTTGTCATCAAGATAATCAGTTAACCAGCCACCAAATTCAGTAGTTATATTAAAT
The DNA here is from genome assembly GCA_020024985.1 of Anaeroplasmataceae bacterium. GTDB lineage: Bacteria > Bacillota_I > Bacilli_A > Acholeplasmatales > Anaeroplasmataceae > Anaeroplasma. Next base: position 11,089 of record JAHHSW010000010.1, read on the forward strand.
TTACCATCAGAGAATGCACCAGCACCACCGAAGCCATTTGTAATACTACAAGCTGGTAAGCAGCCACTTTTACCATTAATGATAGGACATTTAGCAATCTTATGCTCATTTACTGGACATTTTCTTGAATAAATATTTTTACCCTTATCAATTAATAGAATCTTTAAATCCTTATTTCTTTGCATAAATTCATAAGCACAGAAAACTCCAGCAGGACCTGCACCAACAATTATACAATCATATTTTTTTGACATTTAAAATAGTCACTCCTTTTAATAAAATTAAAAAATAAAAGCAAGGCGTCTTTACGCCGAGCCTTATTATAACATACTTTATAAAATTTTAATACTATAATTTTAAATTAATTAAGCTCTATATTATTGCCCATTAATTAAAGCCTTAAAGATATTAAGCTTAAATAATAAGCTCATAATAAGAAGATTTTTATACATTTTAGTATAAATGTATATATTTTTAATTATATCTTTATCTGGCCTTAAAATAATGCTATAATACTGAATTGAGTGAATAATTGAGGGGGAAAACAATGAGAAAAAAATTAATATTATTGGCAGCATTATTCTTATGCATGTCAACAGCCTCTTGTAGTGAGGCTCCAGCTAATTCAGTACCTAGTGGTAGTATTCCATCAGAAACTATTCCTAGTACTAATCCTACTGCTCCTAGTACTAATCCAACTACTCCTAGTACTAATCCAACTACTCCTAGTACTAATCCAACTACTCCAACTGAGAGCGATTCAATTAAAGACAAATTTAACTGTATCTCTATTGCGAGTGCTTTAGAAAAGGCTATGGAGGCAGGAAATGCTTATACAGCTGAGGAATTCTATATATATGGTAAAATCATTAAGATTACAAGTCCAAAATTTGGTAACCTTGTAATCACTGATGGTCAAAAGGAAATCTTCTACTATGGTACCTTTGATGAAAATGGTACAAAGTATGGCGATCTTAAGGATAAGCCTGTTGTAGGAGACGAGGTTGTTATTAGATCAATTCTTGGTACCTATAACGGAAAGCCTCAGGGTAAAAATGGTACTATAGTTGCATTTAAGCATGCAGGTAATGAGCCTGATATTAAGCCAACTGAGCCTATTACTCCAACTGAGCCTACAAAGCCTACTACTCCAACTGAGACTACAAAGCCTACTGGCCCAGTAAACCCACCTATTGATAATAATCTAACACCAGAAATCAATGCCTACTATGCTAATGCTAAGGGCACTAAGGGTGAGCTAAAGCAATCATTACATGATATTATATCTGTAAGAAAGGTTACAAGCTATGGTGATTTATGGAACACCTATAAGAAGGTAGACCTAAGACCAGATGGTAAAATTAAGGATATCTATTCTAATATAACTAACTTTAGACCTGGTGCAGATCAAGCCGGAAACTATTCAGCTGAGGGCGATAAATATAATAGAGAGCACACTATACCAAAATCTTGGTGGGGTGGTTCAACAAGTAACCAGGGTGCTGACCCATTTATCGTTTTACCTAGTGATGGTTTTGTAAATGGTATGAGAAGTAGCTATAGCTTTGGCGAGGTTAAAAGCGTTTCAAAGCAATCTAAGAATGGCTATTCTAAGCTAGGTAGCTCATTATATGGTGGACCTTCTACAGTCTTTGAGCCAGCTGATGAATGGAAGGGAGATATGGCACGTATCTACTTCTACGCTACAACCTGCTACTTTACTGACAACTGGAGAAGGGGTGATGGCCACTATATCTTCACTGCTAATGGTAACTTTGGTCTTACAGAATATGCTTATAAGCTATTCCTAAAATGGCACTTCCAGGACCCAGTTAGTGATTGGGAAATCCAAAGAAATAATGGAATTTACCAAATAAATGGTAACAGAAATCCATATATTGATCATCCTGAATTCGTTGAGCAAATTTGGGGAAATGTGACATTCTAATAAGCACCTTACAATATAGGAGCCGTAAATTACGGCTCTTTTTTTCTATTAAAAAGACAGGAACATCACTATTCCTGTCTATCATCACTATTAAAATGCTCGTAAATCTTTAAAGCCAATTCACTTGGCATTCCTGCCTTTATGATTTCCTCTACTGTTGCCTTCTTTACATTATCAATAGTTGTAAAGTACTTAATTAAGGCCTCTCTTCTTTTAGGGCCTAGGCCCTTAATTCCATCAAGCTGTGATGAAAAGAAGCCCTTAGCCTTATTTGATCTAAAAAATGATATCGCAAAATCATGGACACGCTGAGATATATCAGCTAGTAATAAATAAATTGGATCATTCTTATCAATATTAATATATTTTTCATTAAAGAATAGAATAGTAGCCTTATGGTGATCATCCTTTTGAATACCTAAAATAGGTATATCTAAATTAAGGCTATTAATTACCTCCATAGCCGCATGAACCTGGATCATACCACCATCCATTACAATTAAATCAGGCATTGTAGCCTCCTCCATTAATAAACGGAAGTATCTACGATAAATTACCTCCTTCATGGATTCATAATCATTGGCACCCTCTACTGTCTTAATATGATATTTTCTAAACTCCTTAGGGGCAGGCTTACCATTTATATAGCATACCATACCACTAACTGGGTATTCACCAAATAAGTTAGAGTTATCAAAGGCCTCAATTCTCCTACATGAGGGAATACCTAAAAGCTTAGCTAGCTTATCTACGGTTTCTGCCTTCTTTAAAACAGTATTCTTATATAGATTACGCTTATTCTCTAAATTAAATTTAGCATTATAAAGAGCCATATCAAGAAGCTCCTTCTTTTTACCATAGCTATAATCACCTACGTTAATACCTAAAAGCTCTCCTACATTAATACTAGATAGCCCACCTACACAAATTTCACGTGGCTTAGTATTAAGCTCATAAAATTGCATTAAATATGATACTACCTCATCCTCACTGTTATTATATAAGTCAATAATAGTTTGATGATTTTGAACAATATTACCAAGTCTAGTTATTATAATATTAATACTTATAGAATCACTATCACTATAAACACCAATATAATCTCTACTAGTTAAGTCATTAATACTAATCTTTTGTCTAGCTATAGTATTATTAATATTATCTATTAAATCTCTAAATTCAATAGCTCGCTCAAATTCCATATTATTAGAGGCCTCTAGCATCTTACTATTTAAGCTCTTTAAAACCTCACCAGCATCACCATTTAAAAATGAGGCTATCTTATTCTTATACTCAGTATAATCAATGGGCTCCTTATTAATACAAGGTCCTAGGCACTGATGCATATGATAATATAGACAAACCTTATCTGGAATATGAGCACACTTTCTTAGTGGATAAATACGATTTAATAAATCAACTGTGCTTCTAGCAGCCTTAACATTGGGATAAGGCCCAAAGTAACGGGCTTGTCCTCTTTTCCTTTTGTTTCTAGTTACTATTAGCCTTGGATGAGTCTCATTAGTTAAGGCTATATAGGGATAGCTTTTATCATCCGTTAGGGAAATATTATATTTAGGATCATACTCCTTAATCATATTAATCTCTAAAACAA
>JAHHSW010000100.1 GCA_020024985.1 Anaeroplasmataceae bacterium
GTGAAATCTCAGGAGATGGTATGTCTAATGAGGATTTAACTAAGTATTTATATGAGCACAAGGTAGTATGTCCTGTTTGTGGTGCTTTAGACTATACAGACATTAGACATTTCAACCTAATGTTCAAGACTCATCAGGGTGTAATTGAGGATAGTAAGAATGAGGTTTACCTAAGACCTGAAACTGCTCAGGGTATTTTCGTAAACTTTAAGAATGTTCAAAGAGCAACTCGTAGAAAGCTTCCATTTGGTATTGGTCAAATTGGTAAGAGCTTTAGAAATGAGATTACTCCAGGTAACTTTATTTTCCGTACAAGAGAGTTTGAGCAAATGGAGCTTGAGTTCTTCTGTAAGCCAGGTACAGAGATTGAGTGGTTCAATCACTGGAGAGGCTACTGTATGGATTTCTTAAAGCTTATTGGTGTAACACCAGAGAAGCTAAGATATAGAGACCATGATCAGGAGGAGCTATCTTTCTATAGTAATGCAACAACTGATATTGAATATCTATTCCCTTGGGGCTGGGGTGAGCTTTGGGGTATTGCAAGCCGTACAGACTATGACCTTAAGGCTCATATGAACCATTCAAAGGTTAATATGGAATACCTAGATCCAGAGACAAATACAAAGTACATTCCGTACTGCGTTGAGCCATCTGTTGGTGTTGAGCGTATGCTACTTTCAGTTTTATTCTCAGCTTATGATGTTGAGGAGACTAAGAAGGAGGATGGTAGAGTTGATACAAGAACAGTTCTACGTCTACATCCAGCTCTAGCACCATATAAGGTTGCAGTATTACCTTTAATTAAGAAGAACCACGCTACTAAGGCTGATGAGGTATTTGATGAATTCTCTAAGCATTTCAGTGCTGTATATGATGAGAGCGCAAATATCGGTAAGAGATATCGTCGTCAGGACGCAATTGGTACTCCATTCTGTGTATGTGTTGATGACAACACTATAGAAAATGGTACAGTTACTATTCGTGACCGTGATACTATGGAGCAAATTACTCTATCAGTTGAGGATGCAATTAAGTATATTGAGGAGAAAATCCAATTATAATTATTCGATAAAAAATTAATGAAGGGGGAAAAGGCTTTTGGCTAGTAAGCAGGATATTGAAAGAATAATAGAAGCTACTGATATAGTTGCTTTAGTATCTAAATATGTAAAGCTTGAAAAAAATGGTAAAAACTACAAAGGCCTTTGCCCATTTCATAATGAGGATACACCATCATTTATTGTATCCCCAGATAAAAAGCTAGCCCATTGCTTCGGCTGTGGCGGTGGAGGTAATCCAATTAAGTTTTTGATGCAAATTGAAAATATTGATTACCAGGAGGCTGTGGCAAGGCTTGCTAAGGATGCAGGTATTGATATTAAAAGTGGCTATCAGGATAATAAGAATAAGAGCCTAGCAAAATATTATAAAATAATGAATATTGCTACTAGCTTTTACTCTAAGAATATTCAAAATACTAAGGATGGCCTTGAGGCTCAGGAGTATTTAAACAAAAGAGGCTTAGATTTAGATTTAATTAATACCTTTAAAATAGGCTTATCACCTCAGGCAGGTAGTACAATATATGAGGTGCTAAAGGATATGAATCAGCTAGAGCTTGACATGTTTGATGTTGGACTAGTTGATAAAAATGTATCTGGCTATTATGATATGTTTCATGATAGAATTATGTTCCCAATCATCAATGAAAATGGTGATACCGTTGGCTTTAGTGCTAGATGGTACAAGGGAGAGCTTAAGGGACAGCCTAAATATATAAATACAAGAGAAACCGTAATATTCAAAAAGGGTGAAATCTTATATAACCTAAATTTAGCTAAGGGTGACATTCTAAAGAAGAAAAGATTTATTCTTCATGAGGGTCAAATGGATGTTATTGCATCCTATAGGAGCGATTTAAAGGAAGCCATATGTACTATGGGTACCGCTCTTACAATGGAGCAGGCAAGGCTTCTTAAGAAATATGCAAGCCATGTAATAATATGCTATGATGCTGATTCAGCTGGTATTAAGGCTAGTAGGAAGGCAATAGGAATATTTAAGGCTATGGGTATGCAAATTCATTTAGTATTGCTACCTGATAAGATGGATCCTGATGAATATGTAATGAAATATGGTAGTGAGGCCTACAAGGATTATTTCGAGAACAACATGGTTGATTCGACAAGATATCTATTTGAAACCTCATTAATGCATAAGAATTTAAATGATTCAGAGGTTTGTGAGGCTACAAAGGCTGAAATATTTGAGCTTTTAAATTCAATTAGAAGTGCAACAGAAATTGAAGAGTACCTTAAAAAGACAGCTGAGGTAATTGGCTGTAGCTTTGAGGCTATCTCTGATGATTTTACTAGATATGCAAGAAATCATACAGCCTTAACTAAGGAGGAGCCAAGCTATCCTAGCGGTGGTGATTTTGCTTATCCAGAATACCCGCCATATCAGGGAGAGTTTGTACCTCCATATGATGATATAAATGGTGGTATGGTACCAGAGCTTATTCTAGTAAATAAAAAGCAGTGGAATTCTATTTGTGAGCTAAGGCTATTTAGGTATGCTAGGTCTTCAAAGCAGGAGGCTTTGTATATCAATAGAGTTTTAGAGGATAGAATGGAGGCAATGTCTCCAGATTCTCAAAGATTATGGCTAGCATTAGTAGATAATTATTATGCTAACTATGATGAATTTGATGAGGGACTTTTCCTAAAAATAATTAAAGAGGCAGATTTATTGACTTATTATTGTGATGTTATTGAGGCGCTAAATGGAGACAAGACACCCTATAGTGAGGATGATAGAAATGAATGTTTAATTAAGCTTAAGGAAATTAAATATTATAAATTAATGAAAAGTCTGGTAGAAAAAACTAATTTATCAGAAAATGATGACGAGAAGATAAAGCTTGTCACACAGGTATGGAATCTTAAACGCAAAATTGATGAGCTTAAGAAAGCAAGGAGGAAGTAAGATGGATTTTGAAACAGTTTTAAAAGAATTATTAGAGCTAGGTAAGAAAAATCAGGGCTTCATTTACAGTAATGATATCCTAAAATATTGCCAAGAGGATAGTGATGATTACGATGCCCTAGAGAAGGAGCTAGCTAAGAAGGAAATAGATATTACCCCATCTACAGATGTAAAGGATGACCTTACTATTGAGGCAGAGCCTAATCTAAATGATGTTGAGGAGGTCGATGTATCTACATACGATCAATTACCTGCATCACTTAAGGTTGATGACCCAGTTAGAATGTATTTAAAGGAAATAGGTAAAATTCCTCTACTTACAATTGAGCAGGAAACTGAGCTTGCTGAGCTAGTAGTAGCTGGTAGAGAGGCTAAGGAGAAACTTGATGAGATTGAGGCTGATGATCAAAATACAGTATCACTTGAGGAGTACAATGAGCTACAGGAGCTTGTTGACAAGGCAAATGATGCAAAGGATAAGCTTGTTAATGCCAATTTACGTTTAGTTGTTTCTATTGCAAAAAGATATTTATCTCGTGGATTACAGTTCCTAGACTTAATTCAAGAGGGTAATATGGGACTTATCAAATCAGTTGAAAAGTTCGACCATAAGAAGGGCTTTAAGTTCTCAACCTATGCAACCTGGTGGATTCGTCAGGCAATTACACGTGCAGTTGCTGACCAGGCAAGAACAATTCGTATTCCAGTTCATATGGTAGAAACTATTAATAAGCTCGTAAGAGTTCAACGTCAATTAGTTCAGGAGCTTTCTCGTGAACCAACTCCAGAGGAGGTAGCAGAGAGAATGGAAATCTCTGTTGAAAAGGTTCAGCAAATTCAAAGAATTGCTCAGGAGCCAATTTCACTTGAGTCTCCAGTTGGTGAGGAGGAGGATTCATCACTTGGTGATTTTATCTCTGACCCACATGCTCTAGACCCATATGAGTATACAGCAAAGCAAAAGCTTCGTGAGGAATTAGATTCAGTATTAGCAACTCTTACTGATAGAGAGGAAAGAGTATTAAGACTTCGTTTTGGTCTTATTGATGGACGTCAAAGAACACTTGAGGAGGTTGGACGTGAGTTCAACGTTACAAGAGAGCGTATTAGACAAATTGAGGCTAAGGCCTTAAGAAAGCTTAAGCATCCATCTAGATCAAGAAAGCTTAAGGACTTTATGATTAAGCACTAATGGAAAGATTAGAGCTATTAGCTAGCCTAGCTAAGGGGAGTAAGGTTTTGTGCGATGTCGGCTGTGATCATGCTTACGCTATTATTAAGGCTATCACTAAATATGGTGTAGAAAGAGGAATTGCAGCAGATTTAAATGAAGGGCCATTAAGGCAAGCAAAGCAAAAGCTTAGTGAGACTAATATATTAAATAAGGTTGATATAATTCTATCAGAC
>JAHHSW010000101.1 GCA_020024985.1 Anaeroplasmataceae bacterium
GCTTCTTATCAGCCTCAGCCTTAGTAAGCTTATGCTCAGCAACACACTTTTCCTTGTATGCCTTAATTTGCTCCTTAGCTTCCTTCTTCTTTATAGAAAGCTTAGCCTTTAAATCTGGAAGTAATTTCTTTGCCTCTTCATTAATATCATTAATGTTTTTAAGCATTAGCTTCTTTGCTTCCTTAACACTTTCCTTCATAGAGTCAACCTCTAGGTCAGTTAAGATGTTTTCATTTAATGAAGCTTCAATTTCTCTATAAGTATCCTTTTGGTCAGGATTATTAGGATCTAAAGTTTCAAGCTTTGCCTTTAGCTCCTCCTGCTGCTTAAGAGATAATCTATTCTTAAGCTTAGTATTAACCTCATTCTCAAGGCTTTCATACTTTGTCTTTTCACGCTCAATATAGATTTTTCTCTTTGTTAAGCAGTTCTTATAAGCAATAAGCTCACGCTCTATAAGCTGATCATACATTTGCTTTAGCTTATTTGAGTTAATAAGCATTGCCTCTGTAATTTGCTTACCAATTCTTACGATTGGATTTAAGCTTGATAGTGGATCCTGGAAAATCATACCGATTCTGTTACCACGAATCTTATGGAATTCCTCCTCTGAAATCTCAAGAAGATTTTCTCCACGATATAGGATTTGGCCATCCTCAACAACAGCATTTGATGAAAGGATACCAATTATAGCCTTTGATGTAACTGATTTACCAGATCCAGATTCACCAACAATACATAAGGTTTCACCTGCAGAAAGGTCGAATGAAACGCCACGTACAGCTCTTACTAAGCCATTATCAGTTTTAAATGATACAGTTAAATTATTTACCTCTAAAATTTTCTCACCAATTTTACGTGCCATTTTACTCACTTCCCTTCAATGATGGATTTAATGCATCTCTTAAGCCATTACCAAATAGGTTGAATGAAATCATTAATAATGAAATGATAATAGCAGGGAATACAATTAATGCTGGGTAGGTAGATAAGTACTTTTGGTTATCTGATAGGATAACACCAAATGACTTAACACCCTTTAAGCCTAATCCTAAATATGATATTGATGCTTCACTGAATATTACACTTGGAATCATTAATACTGATGATGTAACAATTGTACCAAGTGAGTTAGGTAAAATGTGCTTAAAGATAAGTCTATTATCTGAAGCACCTAAGGTACGAGATGCTAAAATATACTCTCTACCCTTAAAACGATAGAACTGTGTTCTAGTTCTTGATGCTACTCCCATCCAGCTTGTTAAGCATAGCGCCAAACCGAAGGTTACAATATTATTTCCTAATAGTAATATTGTTAGAGTCATAACAACGATAAATGGAACATTGGCTAAAACATCCTTTATTCTCTCCATTACTAGGTCGACATTTCCACCGAAGTAGCCTGAGATAGAACCCCAAACTAAACCGAAGATTAAACAAATTGCAGATGTTATAATCGCAATTAATAAAGATGTTCTTAAAGCTACAAATGATAGAGTAACTAAATCCCAACCATCATTTGTTGTACCTAATAGGTATCTTGGCATAGAATCTAAGCCAATATATCTATAATACTCAACCTCACCAGTTATTAAATAAACTGTTTGTTCAATTTGCTCATCAGGATTATTTGGATTTGGAACCATAATAACCTTCTCAGTTTGGCTGCTAACAGATTTAATTGGGCTTACATCTCTATACTTCTCATTTAATTTAAATGAAGAAGGTCCAACATTATAGTCATATGTAACCCAACCATTTGCAATGTACTTATCCATATCTGATTTACCAATTTGGAAGTTTTCCTTAATTCCTAGCTTATCCTTATAAACATCATATGAGAAGCTAGCAAGAACAACATTAGCATTATAAACCTGAGAAACACCTGAATTTGCAAAGTAACCAACAGGATACTTATTTTGCTCATTCTTCATTAGGAAGAAGGTGTGGCATGGATCATTCATTGAAAGTTCAGATAAGAAGGCCTTAGTCTCCTCATCAACATTTTCAGCCTTGAAAATAATGCTCTTTAATAAAATGTGAGTATTATGCTCACTACTTCTTTGAATTTCAATTCTAACTGATACATTATCAAGCTTTGTTAAGCCTTGGTCAGCTATTGCCTTTGATAAATCAAGGGTCTTTTTAGAATAGTCTGTTGACCAGTCCTGTAATACTACGATAGTTTTCTTACTGCTTGATGAAGCACCCTCTCTACCAGTAACAATACTGATTCTATAAGGTGCCTGATGAGTAATTGAATTACCAGTATTAATAACTGCCTCATTACCAAAATCAAATTCAACAGTATATTTTCCATCAGCTGTAATAGTGAATGGAGTTCTGTTTTCTAATCTCTTAGTGTCCTCAATTGTTTCATCTAATGAAAGTGGCTCACCAACAAACTTATAGTATCCACCAGTTGTAGTTCCCTTAAAAGACTCTTGGTTTGCATTATCAATATTGATAGTTTCACCCTTAGTTTCTTTTAAGGTGTTTGGTACAACTGCATACTTATTAAAGCCAACAGGTGTTCCTGTTTCTTTATTGTAAACTACATTTGTATACTTTTTAGTACCATCCCAAAATCCAGTACCTGCCTCAAATAGCTTAGGTAATAATAAATTTTGATCTGGATGTGCAGAGTTAACATCATATGGTGATAATAATGGTACAAAAATTGAAAGTATCATAATAAATCCAATGATGATAGCACCTACTACTGAAGACTTATTCTTACAGAATCTTTTAAATGCATCCTTCATGAATGTTGTAGGCTTAGTATCAAGCTTAACATCATAAATTTTTTCATTTCTTTGTACTAATTCGAAGTCTTCCTTTTTAGGGGTATATTCTTCATTATGATTATTTAATTTCTTATCATTCATTATTTCTTAACCCCCATTCTAATTCTTGGATCAATAAATCCATAAGATATATCTAATAAAACACCTGCTAATAGACCAAATGTTGTAAATATAGCCATATCAACAAATAGTACATTATAGTCCTTTTTATTTAGAGCCATAATGAATAAATCACCGATACCATTAATACCATAAAGCTTTTCTAGAATCATAGATCCACCCATAATAGATAGGAACTCTGCTAAAATCGCAGGTACAATTGGTACCATCGCATTTCTTAAGGCATGTCTAATAATTGCCTGTCTCTTAGTTAAACCCTTTGTTCTAGCTAATAGCAAATAATCACTTGCCATAACCTCACAAAGCTCAGCACGTACGAAACGTGTATAACCAGCAATAGATCCTAATGATAAGGATACAACTGGTATAATATAACCTAGAACCTTTTGACTTGTAGGCGCAGTTGCAGCTGGCCACTGTGTTGGAAGCCATCCAGTATTATAGCAAAAAATTAATAACAAGAAAGTAATAAGAATGAATGAAGGTATTGAAATTAACACCATTACTGATGTTGAAATAACATTATCAGTTCTTTTATTCTTCTTTAGAGCTGCAATAATACCCAATAAAATACCAAGTGGAACAGAGATAACTGTTGATATAATGTTTAGTGACATTGAGGTAGTTATTCTCTCTCCAATAATGGTTGTTGCATGTAAGCCTGGTGCAATTTGAGAAGATGTTCCCCAATCCCAACGTGTGATTATATTTCCAAGCCATCTAAAATATTGAGTCATAATAGGTACCTGATAATAATACAATCCCTCATATTGAAATACCCATTTTTGATTTGGTAATTCATATGGGTAGGTTACTATATATCCTAAAAAAATCTGCTTGTTATAGTATGAGTATTGCTCAGATATAGTTCCAATTGGTTTTTGGAATGGAAGCAGCTTCATTAGTATAAATGTGATTGAAAGTATTATAAATGAGGTAGCTATGGCTAGGCCTATTCTTTTAAGTACATATTTCCACATTTTTCTTTCTCCTTTTTTATTTTTTTATAAAGCCTATTATAGACTTCAATAACGAAAATTTAGGATTAGTCTTACCTGGCTAATCCTAAATTAACATTAAAATACTTTTCTACTTAAGTATTCGCTATTTATTTTATCACGTTTTACTCCGCAGGGAAAGCAAAATATACACTATTTACTAAATTAGTAGAAACTTTCTTAATTTCAACTGTTGCTAATAGGTCAACACCTAGTCTAGTAGCACCCTTAAATTGCTCATATTGTGCAGCTGTAAGAGTAATAGTTAATTTCTTATTATCAGCAGAGAACTTATAGTTTTCCTTAGCAACTGGTGATTCAGTATATGGCATTTTATCAGATTGACCGAATAATACAACACCATTGAACTCGAACTTAACGCCCTCAGCAGCATTGATGTTTGTTTCAGCTACTACTGTAT
>JAHHSW010000102.1 GCA_020024985.1 Anaeroplasmataceae bacterium
ATATTTGAAATTATAGCCTATTTATTATATTACTTGCTATGTTAAATTATTTGTTTTAATGCTTTTTTCTATAAACTACTACAAAAATAGCGGCTATTGCTATGCCCACGGCGCTCGCTATACAACCACCTACATATAAAGCTAAATTAGCTTCCTTCCTTTCAGGCTTTACTGGTGCTTCATAATCATTATCCTCATTTATAGCGATAGTATATTCAATAATTTTACCATCTGGTAGTTCTACTAATAAATCATATTTTCCACTTGGATTCTCTTCATCAAAATAAGCTGAGGTTAGCTTTACATTCTTTATATCAGCTGCTAGCTCTCCCATTTGCTTTAATAGTTCTATAAGCTGCTCTCTAGAAACCGCTTCTCCCTTAGATAAAACAATTGTAGAGCCAATTGTTATTTCTGGGTAATCATCATCCTTAATAATAATCATAAAATTTGCCTCGGCCTTATTATTCTTAGTATCCTTAGCAATTACCTTCATTCTATATTGTCCAAGCTTATTATAATTATCCTTATAGCCATCAATATCAACAATTTCAATACTAGAATTAGGAACTGTTCCATCAATTTCATCCTTAATTTTTAATTTAGATTTTATCTCATCCTCACCCATTAAAGCATATGGATGATTAACAACTATATCCTTAGCTATGATAACTGGGGCAGTTTTATCCACTACATGAATATAATCAGTTTTAGTAGTAGTATTACCATATTTATCTATAGCGGTTATATTAAATGGATAATCACCTATAATATTCTTATTTAGCTCATACGTGCTTAGATCCACTTTTATTTGAACATCTCCAGGTGTAGTATCTGTAACAGTTATCTCTTTTAATACTCCGGTCTCATTTAAGGTAACATTATAATCAACTGATATATAATTTACCTTAATAGTAGGCCCCTTTCCATCTACTACATTTATAATTATGTCCTGAATAACCGCATTTCCCTTACTATCCTTTGCAAGAATTCTCATATCATAAACGCCAATAGGACATTTTCTATTTATAGGATTATAATTAGTACTTAATATCATATAATCACTAATCTTTCCCTCAGTATCATCAACTATACTAATATTTTTGAGTAATTCCTCACTTGGCATAGCATTATCGGCTTCAACCGCCATATGAACATCTTTACCATCATAAACAGTATTATATTTAACCATACCACCCATTAAAAAGCTAAAGGATACCTCATCAAGCCTTTCTCTACTAAGCTCAGAAATTTCATCCTCATGGCCTGGATTGAAATCAAATACAACATCTAGGTTATCATCCAAAAAGCAATAGTTGTCCATCTTTTTAAATTCATCAATAGGGTGATATTCAATACAGGTATTTATAGTAAGTGCAGGTGTAGTACCAAACTCAATATCATATATTAATTTATCACCAGCATAAATTTTAACATAATTAAGATAGCCCTTAACATATCCAACTACACATTTAAAAACGACAACATGGGTACCATACCTATAATTATTTGTTACAGTCACAGTTCCTTCAATACCAAGATCTGCTACAGTAAGATAGGCTTGATAAGCTTCCGAGTTAACTATATCCTCCCTTTTTGTAAGTCCCTTAATAATATTCGCTTTTGTTCCCATAAGCATAGGCTTTAGATTAGCAAATTTAGATGCATCATCATAAACTGTATAGTCCTCTTGAGCGCTTACCCTCATTGCGCCAAAGAATACTCCTACTAAAAGTAAAAAGGAAATTATTATTTTTTTCATCTTTATATACCTCCAATCTTTCCTTCGTTAATATATATAGAAGATTTTTAAAAAAATTTTTAAGCTTTTTACTTTTTTTATAAATATAAAAGAAAAAGGCAGTGAAAGCCTAGTTTTCAAAACATAGCTTTCAACAGCCTTTAATATCTAACATCATATAAATACAGGCCACAGCCATCTGCAACCTTATGTGATATAGATGGGTCTTTCCTTTCAAGAACGTCTAATATCTTTTCCTTTTTTTCAAAGCCTCTACCTATATCAATTAGTAAGCCCATCATTCTTCTAATTTGATATTTTAAAAAGCCATTACCAACAAAGATAAACTCTAAATAGTCTCCTCTTTTATTACATTCAGCCTTATATATAGTTTTATTAGTATCCTTTCTTGGATCTATAGAGGCTGAAGCAAAGCCCTTAAAATCATGAGTTCCCTCAAAAAGCTTAATAGCATCCTTCATTAAATCATAATTAAGATAGGTTATATTAGGAGCATAATTAATAGTAAGTGGATTATATTCACCTACATTAATATAATAGCGATACTCCTTTTCCTTTACTGAAAAGCGAGAATGAAATTCCTCTCCTACTATTTCCACATTCTTTATATGAATATCCTTAGGTAAAAAGGAATTTAAGCCCTTCTTTATTCCCATTGGAGAAACATTTAAAGCTATATCAAAATGAAAAACCTGATTAATAGCGTGAACATATCTATCAGTTCTTCCAGAGGCATAGATTTTTACCTCTAAATTAAGCATTTTCTTAATGGCCTTTTTTATTTCAAACTCTATAGTAGGATTATCCTCCTGAATTTGAAAGCCCATATAATTAGTACCATCATAGGAAAGTATACACTTATATCTAGCCATAATATACCATACTCCAAATAACTACTGCGAATAAGGCTATTGTTACAGCATAGGCAATAAAATCTCTATAGTTGAATTTAAGCTCATCTAGCTTAGTTCTCTTACCATCAATTATATAGCCTCTAGCCTCCATTGCGTTAGATAAATCATCAGCCCTCTTAAATGATATAACAAACATTGGAATTAATAAGGATATTATTTGATTTACCTTATCCATAAGCCTACCCTCCTGGAAGTCAACACCACGGCTTGCCTGAGCATTCATTATCTTCTTGCTTTCAATAAGTAGGGTTGGGATAAAGCGTAGGGTTAAGGAAATAAGCATTGCGAATACACCTACAGGAATATGAAGCAGCTTAAGAGGTGATAAAATCCACTCTAAGCCATTATTAATATCTGTAGACATAGTAGTAAGGGTTAATAATGAGGTCATACCAATCATTAAAACTATTCTTAGGAAAATAAAGCCTGCCTTTTCTAAACCAACCGCATATATATCAAATTTAAACTCTAAGAAGTTTAAATTAAATGGCCAGCTAAATAGATTAAAGGGATTATTCCACATTACTAAAAAGCCTAGGAATACTATTACTAATAAATAGCTAAAGGTAAATTTAATATATTTTTTAGTTGTAAAATATAAGGCTAATAGGCCAACCATTATTAGTATTTGATATAGGCCTAGGCTCATATCAAAGCTAACAAGTGGTGGTACCTCACTGCTCTTAGTATAAATAAGCTGAAGCATTATTGTAAATAATAATAGGAAGATAACTCCCTTAATACCCTTTAATACCTTTATAATAGATATTCTTGTGGTTAAGAACATTATTACAAATAGAGCTAAGGCTATCAGCATACCATATAAATTTGGTATTAAAAATATTAATACAATAAAGGCTATTGTTAAAAGTATTTTAGTTCTTGGATCTAGCTTATAAATCCAGCTAGTGCCTGGAACATATTGACCGAAGGCGATATTATTCATTACTATCACCTACACCCTCTAGCCTTGTTAGAAGCTCCTCTAGGCTATAGATATTATAATCTAAATTATAATGTAATTTATCATTAATATAATCTATAAGCTTTAAAACCTCAGGCTTAACTAAATTATTATCTAAATAGATATTATCCCTAAATAAGGTAACCTTATCACCATCATAGGTAATACGAGAATCCTTCATAACAATAACTCTATTAGAATATTGATATACTAAATTCATATCATGAGATATTAAAATAATAGTTTTACCAGTTTCCTTATGAATTTTATAGAACAAATCCATAATTTCCTTAGCAGCAAGAGGGTCTAATCCTCTAGTTGGCTCATCTAATAAAAGAATATCAGGGTCATAGGAAAGAATACCAGCAATAGCTACCTTTCTCATTTGTCCACCTGAAAGATTAAATGGGCTTTTATTTAATAAATCCTCTATATGAAGAAGCTTAGCTATACCCTTAGCTCTTTTTAAAGCCTCCTCCTTTGTAAAGCCAAAGTTTATTGGAGCAAACATAATATCCTTAAGGACTGTTTCCTCAAAGAGCTGATACTCTGGGAACTGGAAGACAAAGCCAACTCTTTTTCTTACTGCCTTTAGCTTAGGATTCTTATTCTTTTTAGGGGTTATTATATTATCAAATATAACCACATTGCCCTTACTAGGTAGAACAAGGGCATTCA
>JAHHSW010000103.1 GCA_020024985.1 Anaeroplasmataceae bacterium
TCGTGACTGGACTTTCACCAGTAAGATTAGTACCATGCCTGGCACACTTTAAAAATAAGAGGGACCAAAATCCCTCTTATTCAATACTATTATAATGTAGCCATAACCTCTTTAATTCTAGAAATAACCTTATCCTTACCTAAAATTTGCTGTACACAATATAGGTTAGGAGAATTCTTTCTACCTGCTAAGCATAATCTTAGGAACTCTGATACATCACCAACATGTCCCTTATATGCTTCCTTATTCTTCTTCCATACCTTAATATTATCAGCAAAGCCATGTCTTACTGCTAGCTCCTTTAGATTATTGAACCACTCATCCTCAGTAACCTCTAGATTAATAGTTTCAATATAATCCTCAAGAACCTCCTTAATTAAGGAATGCTCCATCTCAAGCTTCCATTCAAGTGCATTCTTATCAATTGCCTCATAAACATCATCATAGAAGAATGAAATAATTGGATAAATATCAGAATACTTAGAATAATCCTTTCTAGGCTTCTCCTTCTCACGCTCAATATTTAAAATTGATGTAAAGAAATCTCTATCAGCGATAATCTTATTATAGAAGTCCTTATCATATTCCTTAGCCCATTCCTCAACCTCAGCCTCTAATACTGAAGCCTTCTTATAGGCCATTCTTTCCTTAGATATATTTTGAACCTTAGCTAAATCAAATAATGCTCCATCTAAGCTCATCTTATCAAATTGTAAATGGAAATCATAGAAATTCTTATCTAGATTTTCATCTCTCCACTGCTCATAGTTAGAGTTAGCAATTGTTAATAGATACTCAATAAAGCCATACTTTGGATAGCCCTGCTCTAAGAAATAGCTTACTGCTGCCTCTAAATCCTTTCTCTTAGAAAGCTTACGTCTATTACCATTCTCAACCTTCATAATAACAGGTAAATGTGCATAATGTGGACGCTTAAAGCCTGCAGTATCAAATAGCTCTAAATGGATAGGTAGGCTTGATAACCACTCCTCACCACGTGTTACATGAGTAGTGTGCATAAAATGATCATCAACTAAATGTGCAAAATGGTAGGTTGGAAGTCCATCACTCTTTAAAATTACTATATCCTGATCATTCTCAGTAAGCTCAAGATCACCCTTAATTTCATCATGGAACTTAATCTTATTGTTATGATCACCCATAGATTTAAATCTAATAATATATGGCTTACCTGATTTAATAAGCTCAATATACTCATCTGGAGTTAAGCCTCTATATTTAGCATACTTTCCATAGTAGCCTGGAATAACCTTTGCTTCCTCCTGCTCATGACGAAGCTCAGCTAGCTCCTCTGCACTACAGAAGCATGGATAGGCTCTACCTATTTCAATAAAATGCTTAATAACTGTATTATAAATATTTGAACGATTACTTTGCTTATAAGGGCCATATTGACCAATTTCACAAGTATCTGAAATATATCCCTCATCTGGAATAACATCAAATACCTTAAGCTGCTCAATTAATGATTGACCTGATCCAGCAATTTCTCTTTTTGTATCTGTATCCTCAAGACGAATATAGAATACACCACCACTTTGCTTGGCGAATCTTGCTGATACTAATGAAGTAAATAAGCTTCCTGTATGTAAGAATCCAGTAGGTGATGGAGCGAATCTAGTTACCATTGCTCCCTCTGGTAAATTTCTTTCTGGATATCTCTTTTCTAAATCCTCGATAGTTTCTGTAATATTTGGAAATATTAAATTTGCTAAGTCCTTATAATTAGCCATAAACTCGACACCTCAATTCCTTTAATATTATATACATTAATATATATTTTTTCAAGGAAAAGAATTAGAAAAAGAGCCTCGCAAGGCTCTTTTAGGTAATAATACTATATTAATTTGTATATCTATATTGAACTATATCAAAGGAAATAGTTTTTTCCTTATCATCCCTTAAAATAGTTAGCTTAATAGTATCTCCAACCATAGGCTTACTATTTTTAATAAAGCCAATGACCTGATCAGCCTTTGCTATATCAGTTAGCTTAATGCTTTTTCTATTACTCTTATTATATTTAATCTCTACTGCCTTTAAAATGTCCTGATCTCTAAGCTCACTGCTTGTTGAATAAACACTTCCTGATTTAAAATCAGTTATATATACTACCTCTACATATTGTGGTGCAATGAATGAGCCTACTGTATAATATCCATCCTTAATACTAAAGCCTAGCTCATAATCATTTTCTACATATCCACATTCCCATCTTTTATTATTTACATCATATCTAGCTGTATTTAATATATCAGTAACAGTTTTTCTTACATCATTAATAGGGATTGCAAAGCCTAAGCCCTCGATACCCTCTGATGAATATTTAGCATTAACAATACCAATTAAGGCTCCTGAGGTATTAAATAACCCACCACCTGAATTACCAGAGTTAATTGCAACATCAGTTTGAATTAAGGTCATTGTTTCTGTTGTACTAACAGGAATCTCTCTATTAACATATGATACTATGCCTGCAGACACACTACCAGGTAGGGTACCAAGTGGATTACCTATACAAACTACTGTGCTTCCTAGCTTAAGCTTATCACTATCATCAAAGAATGAAGCATAGGAAAGTCCTGTTTTTTCTATTGATAAAACTGCTAAATCTAAATCCTTATAGGCTCCAACAACAGAGGCCTCATAGCTATTTGAATCTGTTAAATTTACATAAAATCTCTCTGCTCCATCAATTACATGAAAGCAAGTAACAATAAAGCTTAAATTAAGATTATCATCGTGAGCAAATAAAACTCCACTTCCACGTGATAAGGTTGTATTAGAATAAGCGTCAATTGAAACGACTGTATCATAAACTAAATCTACTGTATTTTCTATATCAGTCTTATTTGAAGGCTTTTCATTAGGAATAACACTAAAATCTGGATCAGTATAGCTAGGCTCTACTAAAGGCTTATCAGGAGCTTCACCACCATTAGTTGGCTCTACCTGATTGGTATTATCTAATGAGCCACCACTTTGACTGGCCTTTTCACCACCACAGGAAGCTAAAATAAATGGTAATACTAATAAAGCTATTAAATATCTCTTTTTCAAAATAAACACCTCTTTTATAATAAGTAATTATAATACTGAAATGTCGTTAAATAATGTGAATAATTCTCTTTTTTAACGAAATTGAGGCAAAATTCTTTGAGC
The DNA here is from genome assembly GCA_020024985.1 of Anaeroplasmataceae bacterium. Lineage (GTDB taxonomy): Bacteria > Bacillota_I > Bacilli_A > Acholeplasmatales > Anaeroplasmataceae > Anaeroplasma. The sequence continues at coordinate 3,184 of JAHHSW010000103.1, forward strand.
CTAAGCCTTAAGCTTTATAATTTCAACAACTAAATACGATAAAGAGGCATAGCCATTTGACTATGCCTCTACTAGTAAATTTATAGTAAATAATTACTTGTTACCGAAGTATCTCTTTAATAGACCCTCGAATGCCTTACCATGACGAGCCTCATCTCTACCCATCTCATGAACTGTATCATGAATAGCATCAAGATTTAACTTCTTAGCTCTTACAGCTAAATCCATCTTACCAGCTGTAGCACCATTCTCTGCAGCAACTCTAGCCTCTAGATTCTTCTTAGTTGAATCAGTTAAAACCTCACCAAGAAGCTCAGCAAACTTAGCTGCATGCTCTGCCTCCTCAAAGGCTGCCTTCTCATAATACATACCAATTTCAGGGTAACCCTCTCTATGAGCTACTCTAGCCATTGCTAAATACATACCAACCTCAGTACACTCACCTTGGAAGTTAGCTCTTAAATCCGCCTTAATATCCTCTGGTGCATCCTTAGCAACACCTAATACATGCTCGCAAGCCCAAGACATTTCCTTCATTTCCTCGAACTTTGAAGCTGGAGCCTTACATAATGGACACTTGAAATCCTCTGGTAAAGACTCTCCTTCATAAATATAACCACAAACCTTACATACATACTTCTTCATTTCTTTTTTCTCCTTTAGTACTATTTTTATTTTTGCAGGTATGACAAATACCATAAAGAACTAGATCACAATCATTTATATCATCACCATTAATACTTCTCATCTTAGCCAAATTAAATGGAAGCTCGGTTCTTTGAATGTCGGTGATGTGCCCACAACACCTACAGATATAATGATAATGCTTAGCCTTAACAGTTTCGTATACCTCAATTTCACCAACCTTAACCTTTCTTATTCTTTTCTCATCAAATAGCTTTTTAACATTTCTATAGATTGATGCTAGTGAAATTTCTGAGTCATTATTCTTAATAAATTGAATGAGCTGTTCTGAAGTCACATGACCCAAAGCTTCTATTGCGTCATAGACTATACCTTCCTGATTCGTTTTTCTTCTTAGCAAGATATCGCACCCCTTATTGAGAACCATTCTCGATAATATTATAACAATTATATTTTTTTAGTCAATATAT
>JAHHSW010000104.1 GCA_020024985.1 Anaeroplasmataceae bacterium
ATATTGAATATCTAATGCCAAGGGAGCATTTAAGGGTATGGCGATTAAGCTATCTTCTTATGAATATTATATTAATTTTTATAACTGCTATATTAATAACCATTATGACACTATTTTATTTTTTTAAAGCTAGATATAATATCATATTAGCTATAGCAACTATTGTCTTAGCTATCTATTTTGTTATTTTAATAATAAAGCTTATTAGACAAATAAAGGTGTCGACTAGTAAAAAGGTAAGATTAATAAGCATTAAAGAGCTTGAGGAGGTTTTAAAATGATGCCAACAAATCCGGTGCTTCTAATGAGCATTGTAAATACTGCATTAAGAGATACCTATGATAGCCCAATGGCCTTATGTGATGATAAGGACTGGAGCTATGAGGATATGAATAAGATTCTTAATGATGCAGGCTATACATATAATAGTGAATTAAATCAATATAAATAATGAGAGGGTCAGCTAAGCTGGCCCTATTTTTTCGCATAAAAAAGCTTCTAATAACCCTATTAGAAGCTTAATTTCATTATATTATTCCCACTCAATTGTTGCAGATGGCTTTGGACTTAAATCGTATAGAACACGACAAACTCCATCTACCTCGTGTAAAATTCTATCAGTTACCTTCTTTAATACTGTATAGCTAATTTCAGGTACTGTACATACCATAGCGTCTACTGTATTAACAGCACGAATGATTACTGGCCAATCATAAGCACGCTTACCATTCTTAACACCTGTAGTTCTGAAATCAGGTACTACAGTAAAGAATTGCCAAATTTGACTAGTTAAACCTGCCTTATCAAATTCCTCACGTAGAATAGCATCTGACTCACGTAATGCATGTAATCTATCTCTTGTAATAGCACCTAAGCATCTTACACCAAGACCTGGTCCTGGGAATGGTTGACGATCAACCATGCTAGAAGGTAAGCCTAGAGCTCTACCTACTACTCTAACCTCGTCCTTGAATAATAATCTTACTGGCTCAACAAGCTCAAACTCCATATCCTTAGGTAAGCCACCTACGTTATGATGAGCCTTAACGCCATCACTCTCTATAATATCAGGATAAATTGTACCCTGTGCTAAATATGAAATACCACTAAGCTTTGATGCTTCCTCATCAAATACCTTAATGAATTCTCCACCAATAATCTTTCTCTTTCTTTCTGGCTCACTTACACCCTCAAGTAAATTTAAGAATCTATCAGTAGCATCAATATAAATTAGGTTAGCATCTAATTGGTTCTTGAATACCTCAACAACCTCCTCACTTTCACCCTTACGCATTAAGCCATGGTTAACGTGAACACATACTAAATTCTTTCCGATTGCCTTAATTAATAATGCAGCAACAACAGAGCTATCAACTCCGCCTGATAAAGCAAGTAATACCTTCTTATCTCCTACCTGCTCTCTAACTAAAGCGATTTGCTCAGAAATGAACTTATTAGCAAGCTCTAGTGTTGTAATTCTATCCATATTTTCTGGTCTTTTATTTGGTAACATTTTATCCCGCCTTTCAATTACTTTTTCTAAATTTTAACACTAAATATATTAAAAATAAAGCAATTTTTTAAAATACTATAATTTAACATTTTTTGTTATATTAGCTATTATCCAATCCTACAAGTCTAATAGCTAATACTAAATTAGTCCCGTTTTTCCCTATAAAAACAAACTATTTTTCCATTCTTTTAATAAAACATTCTATTGTGTTTTCAAGTAAGCAGGTTATAGTCATTGGTCCTACTCCTCCTGGAACCTTTGTAATAAATGAAGCCTTACCCTTAACATTTACAAAGTCTACATCACCACAAAGCTTTCCTGTTTCTGGATTCCTATTAACACCTACATCTATAACCGCTGCTCCGTCCTTAACCATATCTTCCTTAACAAATAATGGTTTACCGACAGCCGCAATTAATATATCTGCCTTACTAGTAATTTCTTTTAAATTTTCAGTTTTACTATGACAAATTGTCACTGTTGCATCCCTATCTAAAAGTAGCTTAGCTACTGGCATACCAACAATATTGCTTCTACCAATTACACAAGCATTTTTACCCTTAATTTCAATACCTGCATAATCAAGTAGGGCTATTACACCCTTTGGAGTACATGGAAGTATGCACTTTTCATTTAAATATAAGCTTGCAACATTACGTGGATGAAAGCCATCCACATCCTTTAATGGATCAATAGCATTAATTATCTTATCAGAATCAATATGCTTTGGAAGTGGAAGCTGTACTAAAATAGCATCTACAGTATCATCTTGGTTAAGCTCATCTATTAGCCCTAATAGCTTAGCCTCAGTAATATCTGTCCCCTTAACAATTGTGGTATTTTTTATTCCTACCTCGTTACATCCCTTTTCCTTACCCCTTACATAAGAAATACTTCCAGCGTCGTCTCCTATTAAAACAACTGCTAGATGTGGAACTCTACCATATTTTTCTAATAAATCAGGAATCGTCTTAGCCATGTTTTCTCTTTTTAAAAGGGCCAATTCCTTACCGCTAATTACTACTGCCATTTAATAACACCTCTATTTTTTATATGCCTTTGCTCCAATGTCAGTTCTATGGAACAAATTATCACATTTTATACTGTCTACTAGCAGATTAGCCTTTTTATTAGCTTCTTCTAATGAGGCTCCATGAGCAACGGCAAATAATACACGTCCACCATTGGTTACTAAGTTACCCTTATCATCAATCTTAGTACCCATATGATAAATATCATCACTATCTGCACCCTCAATTACGAATTCCTTTTCGTAATCTCCTGGATACCCCTTAGATGCTAGCACAATACCTATTGTATAACAATCACTCCATCTAAGTAAAGGTTCATTTCCATCAATAATGCTCATAAATACATCATATATATCACTTTCAAGCCTTGGAAGAACTACCTCAGTTTCAGGGTCACCAAATCTTGCATTAAATTCAATAACCTTAATACCCTTCTTAGTCTTCATAAGACCACCATATAGAACTCCCTTAAATGGAACTCCCATATCAACCATAGCCTTGGCTGTTGGAATCATAATTTCATTAAGTGCATAATTATAATCCTCTTCAGTTATAAAAGGAAGTGGAGAATAAGCACCCATTCCACCAGTGTTTGGACCCATATCATTATCATAAGCTCTCTTGTGGTCCTGAGCCATTTCAAGTGGATAAACCTTATTATTATCAACAAGACACATGAATGAGAACTCAGGTCCCTCTAAATATTCCTCTATAACTACCCTGCCATGACCAAACTTATCGTCTAGTAGCATATCCTTTAGGGCCTCATCTGCCATTTCTAGAGTAGTTGCAACAACAACACCCTTACCAGCAGCAAGACCATCATATTTTAAAACTGTAGGTAAGCTATTTACCTTAACATAAGCTAAAGCCTCGTTATAATCACTAAATGTCCTATAACCAGCTGTTGGAATATTATACTTAGCCATTAGCTCCTTAGCAAAGCTCTTGCTAGACTCAATTTGAGTAGCAGCCTTAGTTGGACCAAAGGCCTTAATTCCAGCTTCATTTAAAGCATCAACAACACCTACTGCTAAAGCAGCCTCAGGACCAACCACTACTAGGTCAATCCCTTCAGCCTTAGCAAAAGCAACTATATTAGATACATTAGTATCCTTAATATTTACGCATGTGGCAAGCTTAGCAATACCTGCATTACCAGGAGCCGCATAAATCTCACTAACCTTACTACTCTTACTTAATGCATGGACGATTGCGTGCTCTCGTCCACCGCCACCAACTACTAATACCTTAGCCATATTAGTGCTTGAAGTGACGCATTCCAGTTTGAAGCATAGCGATATTATTTTCATTTGCGGCAATCACGCTATCCTCATCCCTTACGCTACCACCTGGCTGAACAATGGCTGTAACACCATTAGCTGCAGCATACTTAACTGTATCATCAAATGGGAAGAAGCCATCAGATGCTAAAACTAAGCCCTCAGTGATTCCAAGTGCATGAGCCTCCTCAATAGCAAGCTTAGCACTACCTACTCTATTCATTTGTCCAGCACCAACACCAGCTGTAGCACCATTCTTTACAACAACAATAGCATTAGACTTAACATGCTTACAAATTCTCCAGCCAAATTCCATATCAGAAAGCTCAGAATCAGTTGGCTTTCTATTTGTAACTGTCATATCAGCTGTAATCTTCTTAGTTGTCATATAGCTATCAGCATCCTGAACTAAAAGTCCACCAGCTACCGCAACCATATGCTTTTGAGGC
>JAHHSW010000105.1 GCA_020024985.1 Anaeroplasmataceae bacterium
GGAACACCCTTTTTATATATTTCCTCCATTGAATAAAATTTATGACATTTCATACAGTAATTTCTCATGACACTACCATGAAGCTCAATTACATTCTTGCTTCCTGCTCTTTGATGAAGATCATCAATATTTTGAGTTATTACCGCACTGACCTTTCCCATTTTTTCAAGCTTGGCAAAATAGTAATGTGCACTATTAGGTAAGGCATTAGGATAAATTAGCTTATCATAATAAAAATCATAAAACTCCTCTGGATATTTCATAAAAAATGAATGAGAAATTATCTCCTCAGGCCTAACCCTATAATTTAGCTTTTGATTATATATTCCCTCAGCTGATCTAAAATCAGGTATTCCTGAATTAGTAGAAAGACCAGCCCCTGAAAATACAACTATTCTTTCGCTTTTATCAATAACTTCCTTTAATTCCTTAATATTATCCAAATAAACCACCTTCTTTATTTAAGTATAGCACAAAAACCAAAAAAGACATAGACCAACAAACATTAGCCTATGCCTTTAGTTTAGACAAGCTTATTCAATTATAGTATCATTAATTTTAAACTGAAGCCTTTTTAAAACAGGGCTTATATTAGCTTCAATCAAATCATCCTTATCCACATATCTTAAGATAATTGGTGTGAATAGATGTAAATCATACCTAGCTACTACCTGCTTATCACCTAGGAATAAATAATAATTAAATACTCCTGCATAAATAGTGTATTCTCTATTATTATAGCTATAGCTTAATAGCTTTATATTAATAGAAGCAAGCATTATCTCAATAGCTACAGAATCTATAACTATAAATAGAAGCATTAGCATCATATAGGTATTACTATTAGGCTTATCTAAGGCCATAAATATACCCATAATAATTGCTGTAAGTGAAATAAAGCTAGTGGCAATTATGGAATAAATTTTCATTTTTTCCATAAAGCCTCTTAATTTATCTATATTCATTAGATGCTTCTAACAGCCTCAATAATCTTATTAGCAGCTTCCTCTATAGTCATCTCTACCTTTTCTAGAGTAGCTCTATCCTTAAATTCACAAATACCCTCGCTAGCCTTCTTACCACATACAACCATATATGGAATACCAATTAGCTCCCAGTCCTTAAACTTAAAGCCTGGCTTAGCATTTCTATCATCAAGGATAACCTCAATCTTATTCTCTCTTAAAATAGCATATAGCTTTTCAGCCATAGCCCTTTGAGCCTCATCATTATAATTGATAGGTACTACTACTGCATGATATGGAGCAACATTAAGTGGCCACTTAATACCAAAGTCATCATGATATTGCTCAACAATTGATTGAAGTGTTCTTGTAACACCAATACCATAGCAGCCCATTACCATTGGAACATTCTTACCATTTTCATCAACATAATAGCACTTCATTGGCTCTGAATACTTAGTTTGAAGCTTGAAGATTTGACCAACCTCAATACCTCTATGTTGCTTCATTGGCTTGCCACAGCAAGGACATAAATCACCCTCAACTGCAGTCTTTAAATCACATACTGTACCATTAAAATCACGACCAAAGTTAGCATTAACATAATGATAATCCTTTTCATTTGCACCAATTACAACGTTATGCATTGCCAGAACCTCATCATCAATATAAATATCAACGCCATTAATACCCTTAGGTCCACAGAAGCCATGAATAGAGCCGAGAGAAATAATCTCCTCTGGTGTTGCAAGCTCTAAATAGTTTTCATTAGAGCTACAAGCATTAACAAGCTTAATCTCATTAACCTCTCTATCGCCTCTTACAACAGCCATAACAAACTTATTATTTACATAATCATGATATATTATAGACTTAGCTGTATTCTTAGGATCTACTCCTAGGAATGAAGAAATCTCCTCAATAGTTCTTTGGTTAGGTGTATTAACCTTCTCTAAAGCCTTTAAATCAGCAGTAGACTCTACTGCCTTTTGAACCTCAGCCTTCTCAACGTCTGCAGCGTATCCACATTCACTACAATATACAATCGCAGACTCACCAATATCACTTATAGCCATAAATTGATGTGAGCCATTACCACCAATATTACCTGTATCTGCAAGTACTATTTGGTAATGTAGGCCTAAGCGGGTGAAGATTCTTGAATAGGTATCATACATATTCTTGTATGAAGCCTCTAGGCCCTCTGGATTCTTATCGAAGGTATAGGCATCCTGCATTACAAACTCTCTACCTCTCATTAAGCCAAAGCGTGGTCTAACCTCATCACGGTACTTAGTTTGAATTTGATATAAATTCATAGGTAGGCTCTTAGCACTCTTGATTAAATCACGTGCCATAGAGGTAAATACCTCCTCATGAGTTGGTCCTAGGCAGAACTCACGCTCATGTCTATCAGTAAATCTCATAAGCTCTGGGCCATACTTACTCCAGCGTCCGCTTTCCTCCCAAAGCTCCTTAGGCTGTAATGCTGAGCATAAAATCTCGATTCCACCAGCCTCGTCCATCTCTTCTCTAATGATATTTTCTATTTTATTTAAAACTCTTAAACCTAACGGTAAATAGTTATATACTCCTGCAACCTCATTTTTAATCATTCCAGCTCTTAACAAAAGCACATGTGAAGCAATTTTTGCCTCATTTGGAGCTTCCTTAAGCGTAGAAATTAACATTTTACTAGCTCTCATATAAAAAATTCCTTTCGTTAAAAATTTCCTTATGAATTATATCATATTTTATTATATAAATCTATTAATTATCTACAATTTAAAGAAATTAGAGAAATTTTATTAGAAAACTTTGAATTTCATTTATAATTATATTATAATTATCATTAGTGGGAATTAAATACTTTTAATAACCAAAAGGAGGAACTATGGATAAAATTAAAAACCGCTCCGAAATCGGTATATTCGCATTAGGTGGTCTAGGCGAGGTTGGTAAAAATATGTATGTTATCGACTATCTAGAGCAGCTATTTATCATCGACTCTGGAATCTTGTTCCCAGATGAGCATTTACTAGGTGTAGACTACGTAATTCCAGATTATTCATATCTAATAGAAAATCAGCATAAAATTGTCGGCTTATTTATAACACACGGTCATGAGGACCACATTGGTGGTATCCCATATCTTCTTGAAAAGGTAAGAATCCCTAAGATTTTTGCTGCCGGTGTTACTGTAGATTTAATCGAAGCTAAGCTTGAGGAGCATCCAGATTTATTAAGTAAGACTCAAATCGTTGAATTCAAGTCTCACTTCGTATTTAACTTTAAGGATGTTGAGGTAAGCTTTATTAGATTAAACCACTCAATTCCCGATTCATTTGCAATTTGCTTCAAGACCCCTCTTGGAACAATTATGCATACTGGTGACTTCAAAATTGACCTTACACCAGTAGGTCCAGGTGCTGAATATGAAAAGCTTGCTAAGCTTGGTAATGAAGGCCTTTTATGTCTTCTATCAGATTCAACTAATGCCTTAAGAGAGGGCTTCACTGATTCAGAAAAGAAAATCGGTGCTTCTATTAAGGAGCTATTTAGTAAAATTAAGGATAGAATCATTGTCGCAACCTTCGCCTCTAACATGTTTAGAGTTCAGCAAATAGTTGAGGCTTGTATCGAATTTAATCGTAAGATTGCTATCTTTGGTAGATCAATGGAAAAGACAATTGAGGTTGGTCAGCAAATAGGCTATATTAGAGCCCCTAAGGGAACAATTATTGATTCATCTGAAATTAATAATTACGCACCTAATGAGATTTGTCTTCTTTGTACAGGCTCTCAGGGTGAGCCACTTGCCGCACTATCTCGTGTAGCTAATGGTACACATAGAACTATAAAGCTAATACCAAGTGATACAATTATTTTCTCATCATCTCCAATTCCTGGTAATCAGGAGGGTGTTAATAGAACTATAAACCAGCTATTTAAGCATGGTGCTGATGTTATTACTCACTCACCTATTACAGATACTCATACTACAGGACATGCCTCTCAGGGTGAGCTTAAGCTTATGCTTACACTTTTAAAGCCTAAGTACTTCATTCCAATTCATGGTGAATATAGAATGCAGCGTGTTCATGCTAACCTAGCAATTGAAACTGGTGTTAAGCCTGAAAATACCTTCATTCTAGAAAATGGTGATGTGGTTGCTATCAATGAGCTTGGTGCTCGTATGGCTGCTAACGTTACTGCCGGTGAGGTTTCTATTGATGGTGCTGGTGTTGGTGATATTTCAAGTGCGATTATTAAGGAGCGTAA
>JAHHSW010000106.1 GCA_020024985.1 Anaeroplasmataceae bacterium
CCCTTATATCTAACCGAATTTAGATTCAGATTAGTAGTTTGCCAAGATATTAAATGCTCTATTATATCGGCATGAACAATTTTTTCTAGACTTGGTTCTATATTGTCCTCTTCTAATTCTTTTACCGCTGCATATAAATTATAGATAGGCTAAAGAAAAATTTTAAATTTACTATAAAATAAAAAAGACATTTTCCCAAGACTAAAGGCTTTGGAGAATGTCTTATAAATTAATACAATATTAATTTTTTTGCTTCCTTCTTCTTACTGAAACAATAATTATAGCTATAATAGCTATAGCTACTAAGGCTACTAATATTAGTGGCAAAATAACAACAAAATTCATCATAAGATAAGGACTTCTAAAGGAAGAAATAAATTTTTGCCAGCCATTTTGGTTTACTCTTATTTTTAGCTCCTCCTTAGGTAAGCTACTAGCCTTATATTGATATTTATTTTTACCAACCTTTTCAAATTTAATGCTAGACTCCTCTAATACTGGCATATCAGAGCTTAGCTCAAGATTTATAGTAATCCCACCATAATCCTCCCACATGGATGCCGGTGATAAATAATAGGTAAGGCTACCATATTTACTATCAAAGTCAAGGCTTGGGTAACCACCTAGCCTATAGGAATAGCTTACTATAATCATAGCCTCCTCTAATGGCTTAAATTCCATATTAAAGCTTATAGTATCAACCATATCTAGGTATTCTGATTCCTCACCTGGATTTTCAATAACAAATTTCCACTCCTCAATCCTACTACTAGTGTTATGATCTATATAATAGCTTTTTGCTTTAAAGCTTAGCTCCATACCATTCATTAATACTCTAGCTGAATTACCACTAATGTTAGGAGATATAAACATAGCTTGACTACTTATAGCTACATTCTTAATATTCTTCATATTATAGATGGCTTTAATATCGGCAGTCTCACCTTTAATCTTTATATCTAATTCTTCTGATATAACTCTTAAATCATTATTTTTTTCAAAGCTTACACCACTTGCTAAATCATCATCTCTAGGAGCGGCCATATTAGCGTAGGCCGGGATAGAAAGGATTATACCTAGGACACTAATTAGCATTAATATTAATAATTTAATTTTTCTCATTTTCTTACCTCCTTACTTAGCTATTTTTGACTAATCTATTTAAGCTATTTTTATCTATAGAATTTGGCTTGAATAGTATATAAATTGCATATCTCTTTATATAATTATACCATAAATTTAAAAAAGTGAGGCAATATTTCTATTGCCCCACGGAGGAGAAAATTATTACTCTAGCATTTTAATTTTTCACTAAATTATTCTTATATTTCTCTTTAGCTCTAAAACACCAGTTTTATCTAAATTAGGCATAATGTGGACAACCCCACTATATTCCTTATCTACTGCCACATAAAATATTTCATCATAAACCATAAGCTTAAGGAATTTCTCCATACCATAATCTAAATATTCTAGGACTCTTCCCTCAAGCCCAGTTGAAGCTATAGACATGTCATAGGCACTCCAGCTATATCTAAAGCTAGTATTAAATACCTCTCTATTTTTGAAGCTTTGACACATCTTAGTAGCTATTTCATCATTAATAGATAGGCTTACACCATTAATTAATAATGAATAAGCCTTGTAATGCTTTTTCCTAGCTTTCTCATTTTCAGTAATAGTCTCTACCTTATTTTCCATAATAAAGCTTCCATTAATTGCTCCCTCTAGTGGTAAAGCCTCTACATTAGAAACTCCAGCGAAGGAAAGGCTCTTATAGTCTAAATCAAAGCTAATTTCACTATTTTCTATGGCATTCTTACTAATTAGATACATAATACTACCATTAACATCAAGAGTTAATAAATATTCATTACCAACCCTTTCCTGATTCTTAACTACACCACTTAGGCTCTTACCAGCTCTATAGGCTCTTGGTGATAGCCTTAGCTCATATTTACCACTTAAGCCCTCTAAAGCTCTAGGAAGCTTTACTTCAAAGCCTAATAGTGACATTTTTCCATTACTAATTTCTACATCATATAGATTATATTCAGGTATTAAAGGCATTATGCTTTCCTCTGTTTCACTATCAAATAAATGAATTCCTAAAGGATTTAATCTTACATTATAAACTCCATCATACTCATAGCTTTTAAAGCCTGTATCCTTTAATATAAGCCTTGTATTAGACTCACTAAATTCATTATTCTCAAGCTTAATATCACCATAAACTAGGGTTTCTGTACCAAGCTCCTCGGTATGTGATACCTTTAGCTTAATTGTGTTTAGATCATCAGCTACTATGCTTAAATCCTCAGGTCTTATACCTAAGGTGACTACTCTATCACCATTTAAATATTCTGTTTTAGCCTTCATTAAAGCACTATATGGAGCTTTAATAGCTACGCTTGCATCAACAAAGACAATTATCACCATATCTCCTTCTCTTTTTAAGGTGACATTAAAGAAATTCATTTGTGGTGTTCCTATAAAGCCTGCCACAAATTTATTTGCTGGATGCATATATAGATTCTTAGGTGTATCAATTTGCTTAACAAAGCCATCCTTCATAACTACAATTCTGCTACCCATTGTCATAGCCTCAACCTGGTCATGGGTTACATAAATAAAGGTTGTTTTTAGCTTATTATGAAGCTTTACTATCTCACTACGCATTTGAGTACGTAGCTTAGCATCTAGGTTACTTAAGGGCTCATCTAAAAGCATTACCTTAGGCTCACGTACAATAGCTCTACCTAAGGCTACCCTTTGACGCTGTCCACCTGACATTTCCTTAGGCTTTTTATATAAATAATCAGTAATACCTAGAATGCTTGCAGCCTCTAGTACCCTTCTATCAATCTCATCCTTATCAACATGCCTCATACGAAGACCAAAGGCAATGTTTTCATAAATAGTCATATGTGGATAAAGTGCGTAGTTTTGGAATACCATCGCTATATCTCTATCCTTTGGCTCCATACCATTAACCACCTGATCAGCTATCTTCATTTCACCGGCAGTAATTTCCTCAAGCCCCGCAATCATTCTTAGGGTCGTACTTTTACCACAGCCAGATGGTCCAACTAAAACAATAAATTCCTTATCCTCAATTTCAATATTAAAATCATTTACGGCCTTAAATCCATTTGGATAGACCTTATATATATGCTTTAAGCTTAAGCTTGCCATAATTCCATCTCCTATTCCTTAACTGCGCCTGCAGCCATACCATTTATCATATACTTTACTAAGCAGAAATATAAAACAATAATAGGTATTGCTATAAATATAGAGCCTGCCGCAAAGCGTGAAAACTCTGTTTCACTTAATGACATTAATCCTACTGCAACTGTATATAAATTCTTATCTATTAATAGCATCTTTGGAAGTATAAAGTCACTCCAAGGCCAGGTGAATGAGGTTAATGCCGTATAAACTAGTATTGGCTTACTAAGTGGCATTATAAATTTAGTAAACACCTGAAAATTAGAAGCTCCATCAATTCTTGCCGCCTCATCTATTGAATAAGGGATAGTATCAAAGAAGCCCTTTTGAACCATATAGCCCATTGGTGCCTGAGCTGAATAAATTAAAATTAGACCCCAATGCTGATTTACTAAATGGAACTGAGTCATCAATAGATATACCGCAATAGTTCCCATAAAGGATGGGAACATTCCTAAAACTAGGGTTGCCTTCATCATAGCCTTTCTGCTCTTAAAGCGGAATCTAGACATACAATAGGCTGTTAAAATAGTTAGAAATGTTCCTAATAGACAGCTCATTACCGAAATAAATAGGGTATTTAAAAACCATCTTGGATAATTATACATTCTAGTATCTGTAAACAATAGCTTAAATGAATCTAGTCCATAATCACTTGGGAAAAAGCCATCAAATGAGTAAATTGATCCAGACTTAGAGAAGGATGCTAAAATCAGCCACAAGCAAGGAAAGAAAAATATTGCCGCAATTACGATTAGCAATGTATATGTTAATAATACATTCAATACCTTTTTAATCTTATTTTTTCTAACGTATGAATTACCTATCATCTGAATGTCTCCTCCTGCTTATATGATGGTGATAACACATATACAGTTAAAGAAATTATAGATGTTATCACAAAAATTACTAAGCTTATCGCCGCACCGATTGAATAA
>JAHHSW010000107.1 GCA_020024985.1 Anaeroplasmataceae bacterium
GAGCCATATTTTAACACCTATAAATATATGGTTCCATTCTATGATGCTCTTATAAAGAAAAGCACCAAATTAACTAAAAAAGATTTTCTACTATCTCTTGGCATATCTCCAGCTACCTATAATAGAGCTAATACTCATGATACTGCTGCTACAAGGAAAATTTTTGATAAGCTCGAAAGGTCTTTTAATATTAATCCCTTAAACCGTGAAAAGCTCCAATTTTATGATGAGGTTTTAGCTGATCTAATAATTAAAATATATTATAAGCACACTGATATTTTAAATCTAGAATCTAGAATACAAAGCTGTATTATGGATAACAACTACTTATCTCCTATATTTGAGCTTCTTCTATACTTAATGAGACTTCAAAATACTGATCTATTAGAAATACTTAAGGATGATTATATAGAGGCTTATAATAGCTTTAAATGCTATGAGGGGCTTTTTAATACTTATCCAGTTTTTGAGCTCTATGAATATCTTTGCATATCTACAGGTAACCCTAAAATACTTTCTATAGCTAGTGATATTCCTATTTCCTCTGACTTTAGAGGAATGATATACAACGCTATTGCGGTAAATGCCTATCATAACAATAGATATGACTTAAGCCTATATTACAGCAACAAGGCCTTCTCAGAGCTTATAAAGATGTGTAATTATAGAAGAATAGTTATTTTAAATCTCACCTTCTTTGCAACCTTAAATGCTATGGGAGAATATAAAGCTACAATATATGAGGCTACTCATCAGCTAATGTATTTATATGATACTAAGAGCTTTGATAAGGTACTACTGATAACAAAGCTTCATCTTTATAATGCCTATATAGGAGAAAATCAATTTGATGATATTATAAGCCTAGCTAACTCCTATAGCTCTAAGTCTATCACTGACTATGTATATTTATTAATTGCTAGTAGGGCTCTAGGCCTAGATAGCTATGATACCTATAAAATGGAGGCCCTAGAATTAAATAAGAAGCGTATCTACGATATAATTTCAATTCTAGAGGAGGATAATATTAATATAAAAAAGGATAAAATAAAGACTAGTGGCTTAAATAAGACTCTTGTTAAGCTTCTCTTAAGTCATTATAATATCTAAATAAGAACTAAAAGGTCCAGCTAGAATATTTATCCAGCTGGACCTTTGCTTTTACTATACATATTTAATATGATTTTCTTTTAGCTGCTGCATATCTTATTAATTCAATAATAGCAATAGCTCCTACTGGAATTAATATTAAAAGTGAAAGGCTTGATAATGCTTGAAAGCTGAGCATACTAATACCATCATAGCTCATATCCTGAAGCCTTTCGCTATAGTCTCCATCATATAGCTTCAAATAAAAATATTTATTTATATATGGTATTGAAAATGAAGCATAATAAATAAAGGATATTAGCGCGGGTATTAAAGCTGATAGCCCAAGCCACAGAATCCTAAAGCAACTATATGAGCCTTGGCTATCACCATTTAATATTAATAGTTCTCTTTCCTCTCTTAGCTTATCTCTTTTAATATAGCTACTTCCAGCTATAAAGGCAATATCTAATATTAAAAGTAGCGCTGCTGAAATCATAAATATTTGGCTTAGCTCCTTAGTATAGCTAAAGCCTGCTTCTAATATGTTATATGGTATATAGCTACTACTATAAGCTACTAGTTTCATAGCCTCTGCCTTATCTACTAAATAACCAAAGCTTTCATTTTTGAAGCTTAAATAATTATATAGGCTTAAATTAAGCTCTATCTTATTTCCACCATCAGCTGTTGTAATAAGCCTTTCCTCATAATTATTATTGCTGATAATGACCTCACTTCCAGCCTTTAGCCCTGGAATAGCTAAATAGCCAGGCTCATTAACAATTTTAATACCTCTATTTACTTGACTATTAGGATTATAATAAAGCTTATTTCCATCAATGCTTATGCATTTATCAGAAAAAGGAGTTTTAATATTAAGGCTAGTGAATAAGCCGTTTTCTATTATTTTATTAAATAAAGCTCTGGATATAATATTTAAGCTATTAATATCTCTTGAACTAAAGCTAAGCTCCTCCCTAGAAAATACCTTATTTTTAAGCTCTACATTCTTATTTCCTATTGTTAATACTAGCTTATCTAATAGTGGCTTATCACTATAGACAACATCCTCTAGAATCGTATTATCATCTACTACCATTAAGGTAAAGAATGGATGCTTATAAAGCTCTATTCCATCCTCCTTAAGTAAGCTATTATAGCTAGAATAGGATATATCATCACTAATTCCCACTATAAAGCTATCATATGGATCCTTACTAAGGGCATAGCTTATAGGATTTCTTGCCTCTGATGGCCTTGTTACAACCCCAAGCAAAAGGGTAAATGAAAATAATAGCCCTATAAGAAAGCTTATTAGCATTAGGCTTAGGCTTGATTTAAGCATTGAGGCTCTTAGCCTCTTTAATAGCTTCTTAGGTCTTTTGATATTATTGATATTATTAATATATGAATTTGAGCCATCATTATCATTTGTATTAATAATATTACTGCATCCCATATCTAGCCTATAATTAATTTTAAGCCTCTCATCAAGCTCATGGCTTATTAAAACAACTAATCTTTTTTTCCTCTCAGCATTTAAAAGCTCAGTAAGGCTTTCCTTAGATTTAGTATCTAAGAATGCATAGGGCTCATCTAATAAAAGAATTGGCTTCTTTATTAAAATTGCCACGATTAGCTCAGCCTTTTTAATATTACCACCGCTAAGAAGATATAATGGCTTATTTGATTCCTTAAAGCCAAGCCTATCCTTAAGGGTTAAATATTCATCCCTATCATATTCATAATAGCTTAAATTATCAGCAAGGCTAATACCTCTTATTAGGGTTGGCTTATCACCTGAATAAGAAAAGTACCTCTCTCTTATTTCCTTGTTTCCCCTAGCTTCATTAGGCTTATATTCTCTATTATCTATTATAATACTTCCACTATCTGGCCTTATTAGACCTAATAGTAGGGATGCAATAGTAGATTTACCACTACCACTTTTACCTGTTATTAAAAACAAACCAGTAGAATTAATTTTTCCATTTATATTATCTAATATTTTCCTTTTTGAAAATGACTTAGATAGATTATTAAAGCTAATCATTTCCACCCTCCATTAAAGAAAGCCTACTCTCAAAGCTTTTAGGGCTTAGATAAAAGGCTAGTACTAGTACAAATGTAGCTATACTTATACCAGCTATAAGAGCCATATACATAAGAGCTAATGGATTAAAGCTTAAAAGCTCAACACTAGCTCCAATAGTAGCCTTAGCTATAGAGCTACTAAGAATAGCCTTTATTATAAAGAATATAGAATAGCCTAAGCCTAGTGATAATATACTAACACCACTATAGGCTACTGCCTTACTAAAAATTTGATTTCTTCTTGAGGCTCCTAGGGCTCTACATAAAAGCATTCTTTTACGCTCATCCTCTATATACAACCATAAATAAACAATTAAATATAGTATGTAAATTCCAAGGCCTAAATAGGAAATAATATTAATAGCCTGTAGTGTCTTAACTACATTTAATGGCTTATTATCACTAAGGGCTAAAAGTGGTGGTTTTATGGAGCTATCATTATCAAGGCTTCCTTCAAAAGCTAGGGCTAAGAGCTCTATATTATCCTTATCTAGCATTTCATTAGCTATTATAGCACTAGATGAGATACCTCTAGCTATTAATGACCTATTATTTATATTACCTACATTTGATATTTCACTTGCGAAAATAGTATCTATTCCAAAGCCAAAATCTAGCCTACCATAGAAAAGCTCATCATCCTCAATTAAAAGCTTATATCTTTCTATATTATCACCAAAGGGCTTATAAGCGCCAACAATTCTAAGCCTTAGTCCTGACATGCTTCTTATATCTCCATTTAATATGACCTGCTGCCTTGCCTCATTAATATTCTTAGCTTTACCACCCTCTAATATAGTACCTGCCATACTATTCAAAGCATAATCAGATATTAATATTTCATTACTATTAGCTGGATAGCTACCTATACTAAGAGATATATTATCATAGCTATTAGGTATTACAATACCATAGGAATATTCTCCAAGGCCCTTATATCTAACCGAATTTAGGTTCAGATTAGTATATTTTGCCAAGATAT
>JAHHSW010000108.1 GCA_020024985.1 Anaeroplasmataceae bacterium
TCTAATAAATAAATAATTTAATAAATATAATAAAGGTATTAATCCTATAAAAATTACGAAC
Source organism: Anaeroplasmataceae bacterium (assembly GCA_020024985.1). GTDB lineage: Bacteria > Bacillota_I > Bacilli_A > Acholeplasmatales > Anaeroplasmataceae > Anaeroplasma. Next base: position 62 of record JAHHSW010000108.1, read on the forward strand.
CAGTAATCCTTAAAGGCTCCCATAAATGAGGTATAAATAACTCCCTCATCCCCCATTTCCTTAAATACAGGATAAGCTATAAAGAAAATTATTCCTACAGCTGATAGGGTAAAGGCTAGTACTCTAGATAAATTAAAATAGCTATTGATCTTAACATGGCTTGTATCAAGCTCCATTAGCTCTGCTAAATATGCATTATCAGATATAGAAATGATTGCAGGTATTCCAACTAAATATAATACTACTGCCTCGCCTAAAGCAATTGTAAATACATTGTAGAAGAAAGCTACTGGCTCAAACATATCAAATACCATTCCTAGCTCTATAGATACTATAATTGCATTACTTACTACTGGCATTAAAGCGCCAAGATAAAGATTTTTAATCTTTAGCATTGGTAATATAGCAATTAATGTTGCTAGCGTACCAAAGACCATATCTGGCCAGCCAAGTGGTGAGGTTGTATTAGCAATAAAGCAACCAATCACTAAAGAAATTGCATATCTAGGATTTAATAATACCAAAAGCATTAAAACCTCAGATAATCTAAATTGAATAGCCCCATAGGAAATTGGAGCTAAAGCCCAGGTTACTGCCACATAAAGGGCAGCAATTATTGCTGATTCAGCAATAAACTTAATAGAAATTTTATTCATTTTTTCGTCTCCTTGTTTTTTATTTTTTGAAGATGGTTAGGCAAGGAACATCTCCATTTGTCTATTCTATCATAATAAATTATTATTTCAAGAAAAATAATACGCCCAAAACAAAAAAATAAAAGACAGCCGCTAGGCTGCCTTCTATTTTTTAATTGGGAGAGTTATAGTTTGCTTATGAAAAAGTAATCTATCATTTAGGGAGTAATGATAGCTACTGTCTTTATAAGACAACTTAAGTATACTAATAAATTTTAGAATAATTACTTCAAAAGTATGTGAAAATTTGTGATAAGCAATAAAGTCACCTTTTACTTTTAAAAGCCCAATGCCTATAATTATTCCTATATAAACTCTTAAGATACAATATAATAGAACTTCTATTTTTTAAAATTATTAAAAAACAAAGGACAGCCTTTAGGTGTCCTTCGCATTTTTTTAATTGGGAGAGTTATAGTTTTTCTTATGAGTAGGCCAACATTTAGGGAGTAGTGATAGCCCTATCCTTATAAGACAGCTTTATTATAGCCTCCAATTATAGAATAAATTAGTCTACAATATGTGAAAATAAGGTATACTAGGCTTTAATTACGGCAAGATACTTATTTGCATAATATTTTGCCATATCTAGATTCATATCTAAATAATTACCACACTCGATAGCTGAAGCACCTGGTATAGCACCCTCAAAGCTACTGATGTATTCAAAGCAATCAATAATATCCTTCTTGACATCATCAACTGTTAAATTCCCCTTATAAATTAAATAAAAGCCTGTTCTGCAACCCATTGGGCCAAAGTACATAGTCTTATCTGGATGCTCATTTCTAAAGAATGTAGCAGCAATATGCTCTATTGTGTGTAATGCACAGGTATCCATAACTGGCTCAAAATTAGGTCTAGTTACTCTTAAATCAAAGGTTGTAAAATAAAAATCATCCATTTTATCTACTCTAGATACATAAATACCAGGAAGTAATGTTAAATGGTTAATTGTAAAGCTTGTAATCTTTTCCATGATTTCCTCCATAATTTAAATTCCGAATCCTAGTATAGCATAATATTAAGCTTTTTTCTATATTTTAAGCTACAATACAGTTACATAAGCTTATCTAAGATGATTAAGTTACTTATTGTTTTAAATCTGGTGTAATTTAATAAATAAATTTACGAAACAATTCAAATATTGATTTTAATAGTGTATAATGGATTGAGAAATTCCATGAGGAGAGTAATATGAATAAGAATATCGAATTATTTGGACTTTTCTTTAAGCTAGGGCTTATAACCTTTGGCGGTGGATATGCAATGATTCCACAAATAAAGGAAAGTATAGTTGAAAAAAAAGGATGGATAACTGAGGATGATATGCTTGAAATGATAGCTATAGCCGAATCAACACCAGGTCCAGTTGCCATAAATATGGCAACCTATATTGGCTACAAGCAAAATAAAATATTAGGTAGCATTTGTGCAACCTTAGGTGTAGTACTCCCTTCCTTAATTATTATTTATTTAATTTCATTGTTCTTAGAGCAATTTATGGCAAATAAATATGTTCAATATGCTTTTATAGGAATAAACGCTGCCGTAGCCTTCCTAATTATAAAGGCTGGACTAAATATGATTAAAAAAATGCCTAAAAAGGTAATACCTATAGCTGTGTGCTCAGTAGTATTTATCTTAGTATTATTATTTAAATTTATGCAAATCAGCTTTTCTTCTATCTACTTCATCATTATTGGTGGTGTTCTAGGAATTATCCTATACTCTGTATCACAGGCTAAGAAAATGAAGAATAAGGTAGATGATAAAAATGATGAGGATAATAATTTAGGAGGTAGCGACAATGATTAATTTACTTTGGCTATTCTTAGAATTCTTTAAAATTGGTCTATTCACCTTCGGTGGTGGATATGCAATGATTCCTCTAATTGAAGAAACTGTTCTAAGGCATGAATGGTTAACTGAGGCACAATTCCAAAACTTTATTGGAGTTTGTGAATCAACACCTGGTCCTATAGCCGTAAATATGGCAACCTACATTGGCTCTACCCAATTTGGCTTCCTAGGCTCAGTAGTTGCAACACTTGGTGTTGTTCTTCCATCATTTATAATAATAGTACTTGTTGCATCTATTTTAACAAAATTTACTAAAAACCCATATTTTAAAAACTTCATTGAGGGAGTAAAGCCAGTTATTTTAGCATTGATAGTTTCAACAGGCTTATCATTACTAATTCAAAATATTGGTTATAACTTCCAATCAATGGAATTTATATTTAACTATCGATCACTAATTGTGTTTACTCAAATTGTATTGATTTATTTAATATTTAGATATTGGTTTAAAATAAAGCTAAATGCAATAATGATAATTTTAATTTCTGTTGTACTAGGCTTATTAGTAGGTCTTATATAGGAGAAGCCCGCAGGCTTCCTCTTTTTTTTTCACAAAAAAACGCCCCTAGAATAAAGTCTAGGGACGCCTGAAATTTCTTATATAAATTATTACTTACTTAGATTAGAAGTTTACCTCTTCATCATAGTAACAAGCCTTTAGAAGCTTTTCCATTTCCTCTTGAGATGGCTGACGAGGGTTAGAACCTGTACATGCATCAGAAATAGCATTTGCAGCAACCTCTGGTAGCATTGCTAGGAATACATCCTCTGGTACGAAGCCCTTCTCAGCTGGAAGACCATCAACACCATAGTGGTTAATTGAATGAGGGATATTTAACTTATCGTTCATTCCTCTTAAGAATTCGATTAAGTTAGCAATCTTCTCTTCTCTTGTATTACCACCAAGCTCGATGAAGTCAGCGATATATGCATAACGATCAGCAGCTTCCTCATTCTTAGCGTTGAATGCGATTACCTTTGGAAGGTACATAGCATTTGCAGCACCGTGGATGATATGGCTACCATACTTCTCATAAGCAGCACCAGTCTTGTGAGCCATAGAGTGTACGATACCTAGTAAAGCATTAGAGAATGCCATACCAGCAATACATTGTGCATCATGCATTGTAGCACGAGCCTCTGCTGAACCATTATATGAATCACATAAAGATTCCTTAATTAACTTAATTGCATGTAATGCTAAAGCATCTGTATAGTTACAATGCCATGTAGATACATAAGCCTCAATTGCATGAGTCATTGCATCCATACCTGTATGAGCACATAGCTTCTTAGGCATTGTTTCAGCTAATGTAGAATCAACGATAGCAACATCTGGTGTAATGTTGAAGTCTGCTAGTGGATACTTAATACCCTTTTCATAATCTGTGATAACTGAGAATGAAGTAACCTCAGTTGCAGTTCCTGATGTAGAAGGGATTGCACAGAAGTGAGCCTTTTGACGAAGCTCAGGGATACCAAATACTACACACATTTGCTCGAATGTAATTTCTGGATGCTCATACTTAATCCACATTGCCTTTGC
>JAHHSW010000109.1 GCA_020024985.1 Anaeroplasmataceae bacterium
AGTTAATTTTGTTTATTTTTACACTACGTTAAGCTTTTATTATGTTAAATATAATAAAAAAATAAGTAATAGTTAGCTACGATCGTATTTTCTCATATAGATAAACAAATTAGTATAAAAAGAAAAAAAGGCCTAGATTAAACTAAGCCTAAATGTCTTTAATGGCATCCCCTGGGGGAATCGAACCCTCAACTAGTCCTTAGGAGGGACTTGTTATATCCATTTAACTAAGAGGACATGCAGGAAGTATTATATCATACTTCCTAATTTATTTCTACTCGTATTCTTTAATAATTTTTGCAAAAGCAGGTAATGAATTTATAATTGTATCTTTTTTTACGCAGTAGGCTAGCCTTAAATATCCTTTAACTCCAAATGGATCACTAGGAACTACGATTACATTATGTTTTTTGGCTCTCTCCATAAATTCGTAAGAATCTCCACTAGGTGATTTAAAAAATAAATAGAAGGCGCCATCTGGATATATGCATTCGTATCCTAGTGTGGTTAAGCCAGTATATATTAAATCTCTATTTTCTTTATATAAACTTATATTTGAGGTTAAACCAACAGCTTCCTTTATTAAATATTGGAATAAAGAAGGAGCACATACGTAACCTAGACCTCTACCTGCTCCTAAACAAGCCTTATAGATTATTTCGTGGTCAGTTGCACTATTCGGAACTAGTACATATCCGATTCTTTCACCAGGTAAAGATAAACTCTTAGAGTAGGAATAACAAAGAATGGTATTATTGTAATAGTTAGGAATATGAGGAACAATTATTCCATCATAAGCTATTTCTCTATATGGTTCGTCACAAATTATGTATATAGGATGATTATATTCAGCCTCTTTAGCCTTTAATATCATAGAAAGCTTTTTTATACTTTCGGCATTATATATAACACCAGATGGATTGTTTGGTGAATTTATAATAATTCCTTTAGTATTGCAAGTTATCATTTTTTCAAGTTCTACAAAATTTATATCGAATGTATCTAAATTGGCAGGAACTACCTTAAATTTTGCACCCTGTGTTTCAACAAAAACCTTATATTCAGTGAAATATGGAGCAATGGCTATAATTTCATTAGATGAATCTTCGGTTAATGCTTTAAAGACTATGCATAAAGAAGCTGCGGCTCCACAGGTCATATAAATATTATTATAGTTATAGCTTGTTTTAAAGCGTTGGTTTAAATCCTTGGCAATATTTTCTCTTACTTCTATATCTCCAGGGGCTGATGTATATCCATGAATATAACAAGGATCGCCATTTGTTAACAATGAGGTTAAAATTTCGGTTACTTTTTTATGTGGCGGTACTGAGGGATTACCAATTGAGAAGTCAAAAACATTATCACTACCCAATTTTTCTTTTTGAAGCTTGGAAAATTCAAATAATTCTCTAATTATAGATCTATTGTTACCTAAATCATACATTTTATTATTCATTTTGTTTCCTCCAAAATACAATTAACTAGTATTATAACCTATTTATATATTATATTCAACAATACTAGAAGCAAATACTATTACACGATTATCGGCGTATCATCCGCTTGTTTTACTATAAAAATTTGTTGGGCTAAAAAATTAAAAAAACCCTATAAATGGGCTTTTTATACTTTACACAACATTCGGTGTATCCAACCAGCTAAAAAAGATTTAAAAAAACTTATAAAATTTGTTGACTTTACATCGGAATTTGTTATAATAATAGCGCTGTCGTGTTTTTAACATTATTTTAGATAATGATAAGACTATATAGATAAGCGACGTCATAAGTGAAAGGAGAAAATCAATTTATGCCAACTATTGAACAATTAGTACGTAATGGAAGAGAGGACAAGAACTACAAGTCTAAGTCACCAAGCTTAGGAATTGGATTCAACAGCCTTGAAAAGAAGTATACAAAGCTTCCATCACCTCAAAAGAGAGGCGTATGTACTCGTGTAACTACAATGACACCAAAGAAGCCAAACTCAGCATTAAGAAAGTATGCCAGAGTTCGTCTAACTAACGGTATCGAAGTAACTGCTTACATCCCAGGTGTAGGTCACAGCTTACAAGAGCATAGTACAGTTTTAATTAGAGGTGGCCGTGTTAAGGACCTACCAGGTGTTCGTTATCATATCATCCGTGGTGCATTAGATACTACAGGTGTTGCTAATAGAATGCAATCTCGTTCTAAGTACGGTGCTAAGAAGCCAAAAGCAAAGAAGTAAAAATTATAATTTATTAAAAATTGTAATTAGTTAATTAATTTATTTATTTTAAAATCATAAGGAGGAATGAATTATGCCACGTAAGGGACATATCGCAAAAAGAGATGTACTTCCAGATCCAATATATAATTCAAAGGTAGTTTCAAGAACTATTAATGCAATTATGTTAGATGGTAAGAAGGGTACTGCCCAAACTATTCTTTATAGTGCATTTGATCGTATTCAACAAACTACAGGTCAAGATCCACTTGAGGTATTTGAGAAGGCAATGGAGAATATCGCTCCAGTTGTTGAGGTAAAGAGCCGTCGTATCGGTGGTCAAAATTACCAAGTACCAGTAGAGGTTAGACCTGAGAGAAAGCAAACATTAGCTTTAAGATGGTTAATTAAGTATTCTCGTCTAAGAAGCGACAAGACAATGGACGAAAAGCTAGCAAAGGAAATTATGGATGCTGCTAATGGTCTAGGTGGATCTTGCAAGAAGAGAGAAGAAGTACATAAGATGGCAGAGGCTAATAAGGCTTTTGCACATTACCGTTGGTAATTTTTATAGGAGAAATATACAATGGCAAGAGAATTTAGTTTAGAAAACACAAGAAATATCGGTATCATGGCTCACATTGATGCTGGTAAGACTACAACTACAGAAAGAATTTTATTCCATACAAAGAAGATTCACAAGATTGGTGAAACTCATGATGGTGGTGCAACAATGGACTGGATGGCTCAAGAGCAAGAAAGAGGTATAACAATTACTTCTGCTGCTACTACAGCTGTTTGGAAGGGTAATCGTGTTAATATTATCGATACTCCAGGTCACGTTGACTTTACTGTTGAGGTTTCTAGATCTTTACGTGTACTAGATGGTGCTGTTACAGTACTAGATGGTCAAGCAGGGGTTGAGCCTCAGACTGAAACTGTATGGAGACAAGCTACTGACTACAACGTTCCAAGAATTGTTTTCGTTAACAAGATGGATAAGGTTGGTGCAGATTTTGAATATTCAATTTCTACAATCCATGATCGTTTAGGTGCAGTTGCTGCTGCAGTACAATGGCCTATTGGAGCTGAGGATCAGTTCCATGGTAATGTTGACCTAATCGAAATGAAGGCTTACATCTATGATGGTGGTCAAAATGAGGATTATACAGTTACTGATATTCCTGCTGATTTAGTTGATATTTGTAATGAAAAGAGAGATGTATTATTAGATACAATTTCTCAATTTGATGATGAATTAGCTATGTTATACCTAGAGGGAGAAGAAATTCCTCAAGATATGATTAAGGCTGTTATTCGTAAAGCAGTTTTAAATGTAGAATTCTTCCCAGTTCTATGCGGTTCAGCATTCAAGAACATGGGTGTTAAGAGAGTTCTAGATTATGTTATTGACTTCCTACCATCACCACTTGATATTGAAGCTGTTAAGGCTGAGGATGAGGATGGTAATGAGGTATTAGTTCATGCTGATGATAATGCAGAGTTTGCTGCATTAGCATTCAAGGTTATGACTGACCCATTCGTAGGTAAGTTAACATTCTTCCGTGTATACCAAGGCCAAGCTCAATCAGGTTCTTATGTAAGAAACTCTACTAAGGACGTTAAGGAGCGTTTAGGACGTATCATGCAAATGCATGCTAATTCACGTGAGGAAATTAAGGAAGTTCATGCTGGTGATATCGCAGCAGCAATCGGCTTCAAGGCTACAACTACAGGTGACTCATTATGTTCAGAGAAGAGCCATATCATTCTTGAGAAGATGGTATTCCCAGAGCCTGTTATCTCAGTTGCAGTAGAGCCAAAGACAAAGCACGACCAAGAGAAAATGTCTGCTGCTTTAATTAAGCTTGCTGAAGAGGATCCAACATTCCGTACATA
>JAHHSW010000011.1 GCA_020024985.1 Anaeroplasmataceae bacterium
CCTCCATATCATACTCACCAAAGGTATCAAATGGAATATCCTTATCATATATTCTATTTACATTAATACTGTCATTAGAAACCCTCTCATAAAGAGATGTTTGTCTATTATATTCTCCCTGATGTAAGGACCTTTCTATACTCTCAAGCTTACCAAGGATTACAACCTTTTTTTTGGCTCTTGTAATACCTGTATAAATTATCTTCTTTCTAAGCATTATAGAATAGCTAGGTAATATTGGCATTATAACATTATCAAATTGACTACCCTGAGCCTTATGAATTGATATTGCATAGGCTAGAGTTAAATTATCAATATTACTAGCTGGGTATTTTATTACCCTACCATCGAAATCTATAAGTAATATATCCTTACTATCAGATTTAACAATATCCATTATCCTACCTATATCGCCATTCATAATATCAAGCTCACTATCATTTTTAAGCTGGAGAACCTTATCTCCCTTTTTAAATAGCTTTAAATCTCTTTTAATAAAGCTATCCCTCTCAGGATTATATCTTGACTGAATAGCCTCATTAATAGCATCAATTCCCGCAACACCTGCATACATTGGGGCAAGTATTTGTATGCCTCCCTGTAAATCTCCACCATTCTTAATAAAGCTATCTAAAAGCTTATAAATCATATTAATAGTTGTCTTAGCCTCAGTATCATAAAAGAATACATCCTTATGATTAGAAAATATTTTATAATCAATAGATTCATTTAAAATCATATGAGACAGGGTAATAATATCAGAGCCACTAGCCTGACGCATTATTTGACTAAGACGCGTGGTTTTAAAAATATTACTAGCCATTAAATCTGATAATACATTACCAGGGCCTACTGATGGAAGCTGATTACTATCTCCTACTAATATTATTTGGCACTTATTGCTTAAGGCCTTAAAAAGGCTATAGGCAATAGAAACATCAAGCATTGAGGCCTCATCTATAACTAGTAGGCTACAGCTTAATGGATTAGACTCATCATGAGCAAATTCACCTGTATAATTATAGCCTAGGGCCTTATGAATTGTAGTTGCCTTAAATTTAGTGGCCTCGGTCATTCTTTTAGCTGCCCTACCTGTAGGTGCGACTAAGGTAACCTTATAATCAAGCTCATCACAGCCAACACTTAGCTTATTTAAATTAGCATAGGTCTTTAAAATACCATCAAGTATGGTACTTTTACCTGTACCAGGACCACCAGTTATAATTGATAGCTTATTAGATAGGGCATTAATTATAGCCTCCTTTTGAAGAGGCGTATATTTAATATCTATAAGCTCCTCTATATAGGAAAGTGATTTCTCACATTCCTCCTTAGAGTACTTACTTTTAGCCTCATTTATTCTAGTTAGCTTTTTGGCTATTTCTACCTCACATTTATATAAATAGGCATCAAAATAGCGGTTATCCTCACTAATTATCTTATCATCCTTAATAAGACCATCTAGGGCCTCTATATATTTACTATCTAAAATAGCTGGATTGTTATTCAATAAATTTTTAGTTGAATTAATCAGCTGCTCATTTGTTAAATAGGTAAAGCCCTGCTGGTAGCAAACATAATTAAGGGTATAAACTATTGCCGCTCTAATTCTTCTTAAATCATCTAATGGAAAGCCTAAATTAATAGCTAGATTATCACTCTTTTTAAAGCCAAAGCCCTCAACATCTGTTATAAGCCTATATGGGTTTTCTTCGATTATATTAGGGGCATTAGTTCCATAATAATCATAAAGCTTTTTAATCATTTTACTAGTTAAGCCATAGCCATATAGCCTAATAAAGGTCTGTTCCTCTAGATAATTCTCACTTAAAATCTCATATAGGGCTTCCTTTTTAGGAAGAGTAATACCCTTTACCTCATCAAGACAATCCTTATTCTTAAGAATTTTATCTATACAATCAAGCCCAAGGGTATCTATAATCTTTTCAGCAAGCTTCTCTCCGATTCCATAAAACTTATCACTTGATAAATAGCTAATTAAGCCCTCCTTAGTGTATGATGAGGCCTTAGCATAGGATTCTATAGCTAGCTGACGACCATACTTAGGATGCTCCTTAAATTCACCGATGAAATCATAGTTTAAGCCCTCCTCAAGGCGAGGAAAGCTTCCAACTATAATAACCTCCTCATCACTGGTAGTTATAACTACAGCTACCTTATAAAGTGATTCATCACTAGTATATATATAATTTTTAATGTAGCCTGTTACAATTACCCTTTCACCCATTAATACTTTCTTCTTTCCTCGTTAAAATAAACCTCATCTATTAAGGCACCACCAAGGCATATCTCGCCATCATAAATAACAGCTGCCTGTCCTGGGGTTACTGCACGCTCACCCTGTGGATAATTAACCCTAATCCTATTATTATCAAGGAATTCTAGGGTTACTGGCACATCCTTTTGTCTATATCTAAACTTAGCAGTATAGGCCTTACCCTCAATAGGTGTATCACAAATCCAATTAATGTCAGAGCAAATACAATTATTACTAATTAAATATTCACTATCATGTCCCTGACCAATAATTAGCTCGTTCTTCTCTAAATCCTTACCACAAACAAACCAGGCCTCATTCTTAAAGTCATGGCTTCCACCAATACCTAGGCCCTTTCTTTGACCTATTGTATAATACATTAAGCCATCATGCTTACCAATGATTCTTCCATCCATTGTAACCATATTACCTGGCTGGCTTGGTAGGTAGTTTTGTAAAAACTTCTTAAAATTACGCTCACCAATAAAGCAAATTCCAGTAGAATCCTTTTTATGAGCTGTATATAAATTACTTTCCTCAGCAATTTTTCTAACCTCTGGTTTAGTTAAATGCCCAATAGGGAATAGGCTCTTACGAAGCTGAGCCTGAGAAATTTGACATAAAAAATAGGTTTGATCCTTATTAGAATCTACTCCCCTTAAAAGATAGCTCTTATCAGCCTCATGTCTAACCCTTGCATAATGTCCCATTGCGATATAATCAGCACCCATTTCATCAGCGTGCTTTAAAAAGGCATTAAACTTAATATATTTATTACACATAATATCAGGGTTAGGTGTTCTACCCTTCTTATATTCATTTAAAAAATATGAAAATACTGTATCCCAGTACTCTCCTATAAAATCTACTCTATTTAGCTTAACTCCAAGCTCCTCTGCAACATGCATAGCATCCTGATAATCCTTTTCCTGAGGACATACCTCATCATCAATATCTGGATTACCAAGTACATCATTATTTGTCGCAGAATCCCAGTTACGCATAAACATAGCCTCAACATCATAGCCCTCATCCTTTAAAAGCTTTAATGCGACACTACTATCTACTCCTCCTGATAGACCTAAAATAACCTTCATACTATCACCAACCTCAAAAGTATTCTACCACAAACAAATGTAATATTCTATTGAAATAATGCCTATTTATCCGTATAATTATAAAAAGGGTGATTAATGTGGAAAATAATAATAACAAAACTAAAGAGGATGATTATGTCTATGATAATGGCTTCCACCCTAAGGAGGTTAAGCTAAGCAAGGACTTTTGTCTTTATAGACAGGATTTAGGGTATAAGATAATAAACAAAATAGTAATTATTCTTTTAAAAATCGGTTATTTCTTCCCTAAGCTTTTAGTTTGGGGCTTTAAGGTAAAGGGTAAGGAAAATAGAAAATATTTAAAGGGTAGTGTAGTTATTTCTAACCATGTTCATCAGCTTGATGCGACTATGACTATCCACAATAACTTTAAAAATCGTTTCTATATTGTAACCCTTGAATCTAATATGGGCTTTGGTATTATATCTAAAATATTTAGAGGGGCTGGAATAGTTCCAATCCCTACTGATAAGGATTTACTAAAAAGATTTTATAAGGAAATACCCGAGCTTATAGCTAAGGGTAATACCCTTTTAGTTTGTCCAGAGGGCTCACTTATTCCCTACTGTGATCATATAAGAGACTTTAAGCCTGGTGCCTTTAGAATTGCGATGCTAGCAAATGCTAAAATAGTACCAATAGTTTATACCTTCCATAAGCCTAGAGGCTTATATAAGCTAACTAGAGGTAAAAAGCCTTGTATTCACCAAAATATATTACCACCCTATGAAATAAAGGATATGGGAAATAAAAAGCTCACTGCTGAGGTTGCCTCAAATGAGCTTCATAAAATTATGAGTGATTATTTTAATAAGGAATCAGATTATTTTAAATAAAATGGCTGTGAAAGCCAGGTAAGGGGATTACCTAGGTATTTCACAGCCATTTTCTATTTCTTCTCTTTATTTCTCTTATCATTAATTATAGCCATATCATCCTTAGTAATTAGCTTAATATTATGCTCTTTAGCATAATCTAAGCAGCCATTAATTGCCGCCTTTAAAAAGATTCTTGGTACTCTTATTAGGCAGGCTGCCGCATCATCTGTAAATTTAATTTCTGGGTCAGCTCTATTACATGCATACATAACTGATTGAAGATCACTCTCCTTACCAGCAGGAATTGGCTCCTTATGAGGTCTTCTAAATTTAGTATACCAAAAATGAGTGCTATCTCTATAGCCATAGTCTACAGGTACACGTGGGAAATCCTTGGCTCTAACCCCATTAATAATTGCGTTATAGTATTTTTCTTTCATTAATATTTTATCTATTTTTAAAATAAAATGACAGCCAAATTTACTAGTTATACCATTAAAATCATGATAAGGTGGCTCGAGTCCCTCAAGCTCTCCTGCTCTTTTATAGTCTTCACTAGCACCATCTAGTTCACTAACCCAGGAGCACTCAAAAACCTGATAGGCTTCACTTATTACTAATGGTCTAGATCCGTCCATCTTTCCCTTTTCAAGATGAAATTTAAAATCCTTCATCTTATCCTTACTAGCCTCACCTGGAAATCCCAGCCTTACAATTTCCTTAAAATCATTTTTATCATCCTCAAGGAAATTTAAAGCACATTTGCCTCTCTTTAATATATTTTGGGCAGTATTAGAGGAATTTCTACATTCCAGAAGCATAGCATAATAATCCTTACCCGCAATATAATATGGGAAGCAAAGTGAATATGAGCCAACTGAGGTATTACCATCATCATCAATTGTTGAAATTAATATAGTTGGCATTGGAAAGAACGCACTTGTTTGATAGAAATTATCAACTATTCTTAAATCCTTAAAGCTCATTTTTTTCATCTCCTTAGCAATTTATAAGCTTTTTATAATTCTTCTTTTATTTTTCTTATGGCCTTACTAACCATTCTAGCTGTATCAGAGGAAACCATTCCTATATCTCCATATTCCCTTGAGGCTAGCTCTCCAGCTAAGCCATTGATATAGGCAGCTGCACTACTAGCAAGCCCTAGATTTTCCTTATAGCTACCTAGTAGCCCCACTAAGATTCCTGTTAAAACATCACCACTGCCAGCGGTAGCCATACCAGGAGCTCCTCTATTAATTAAATAGGTATTATAAGCATCAAAAACTAGAGTTGTTGGACCCTTTAATAAAAGAGTAACCCCGTATTTATTTACAAATTCACGTCCATATGGAATTAGATTTTCTTTTATATTTTCAATACTATAGCCAGTAAGCCTTGAAAATTCCTTTAGATGAGGAGTTAATATAACCCTTGCCTTAGCCATTTTTAATATTTCTAAATCCATATTAGCTAAGGTGTTTATCGCATCAGCATCAATAACTAGAGGAATATCATAGCTTAATAAAATATACTCAAGTATTTTTTCGTATTCTAGGCTTTTTCCCCAGCCAACACCAATTCCTAAGGCCTTAAGCCCCTTTAAGGCAGCATCAATATTCTCCTTATTAAAGACCATCATGCCATCATTACTTTCAATTCTAGCTATGGTAGCCTCTAAAACATTATTAAAAATTAAATCATAAATGGCATCTGGTACAATTAGCTTACTTACCCCACAGCCACTATAAAGAGCGGTTTGTCCTAGATTAGCAAGCCTAGGCGCCCCAGGATAAGCATAGGATCCACCCATAATACCAACATAGCCATAGCTTCCCTTATTAGAATCATTTAGCCTATCCCTTAATATAGGGCTTAAATCCTTAGCCTCTATTAAGTAATAGGCCTCCTCTACCCTTTTTATACCTATATCCCTATTAACAAGCTCCTTTATGTAATCCTTGGCCTTGTTTAAAAATAGGCCTGGCTTTAAATAGCCAATAGAAACTGTAATATCTGACCTAACCGCTAGGCTTAATAGACCGGTATCCCCATTAAGGCCTGAATTAATATCTACTGATACAACATAGCTATTAGCCCCATTTATATAGCTAATCACCTTAGCTATATCCTCTCTTGGCTCTCCCTTAAAGCCAGTACCCAATAGACAATCAACAATAATATCATATTTCTTATTTATCCTAGAAAATTCTAAATATGGGATATTATTCTCCTTACATAAATTAAAGTAATAAAGTCCATCATTGCTAAATTTATCACTACATAAAATTAATTCTGGAAAATACCCCTTTTCCTTTAAAATAAGAGCTAGGGCATAGCCATCTCCAGCATTATTACCGCTACCCGTAAATATAGCGATGCTTTCCTGCCATTTAACACTATCATAAACCCCAAGGGCTGCCCTATACATTAAATCTAATGATTTAGTTCCACCCTCAATTGTGGCCCTATCACTAGCTCTCATATTACTAACGCTTATTACTTCCTTCATTCCGATCACCTTAATAATATTTTACCACAAAAAACAAAAAATGCTCACCATCCGGCGAGCATTAATTACTATTATTTAAAAATTTTAACAAGACCAACACCAAGTGGATGTGGACCAGTATGAACTCCGATAGTCGCACCAATTTGCTGGAATAGAATATCAAAGCCAGGAAGAGCCTTCTCCATCATGCTCTTAAATTCCTTAGCCTCCTCAATGTCATAGCCATAGCCTACTACTAATCTATATTCATCCTTATTAGCCTGACATTCCTCAAGGTGTTTTAATACATTTTCTCTAACCTTTACTAGAGCTCTTTTTCTAAACATTACCTTACCATCATTAAAGATTTCTCCGTCCTTTAAGCAGATAATTGGAGAAATTTTTAATAAATCACCAATTATTGATGAAAGCTTACCAATTCTTCCACCATGCTGAAGGTATGATAGTCCATTTAGAGTAAAGAGAATACGACCAGTTAGCTTATTTTCATTAATCATATCAACTAAGGCATCATATGATGTACCTAGGTCTCTCATTCTAGCAGCCTCTCTAACAATTAATCCCTGTAATACTGTATTTACCATTGTATCAATAACAGTAATTCTTCTTTCTGGATAATCCTCTAATAAAATCTCTGCTGCATTTCTTGCTGAATTATATGATCCTGAGAACTTTGATGTAATACACATACAAATTATATCCTTACCATTCTTTAAATGCTTCTCGAACGCATCCATATAATCCTGTGGTGATGGTAATGAAGTCTTAGGGAATATATTAGGGTTATCTACCATCTTTTGATAGAATTCTCTAACATTATAATCTAGGCCCTCCTTAAATTGCTTTTCCTCACCAAATGTAACATAAAATGGTACAACATCAACATTTATAACTGTAGCCTCTTCTAGTGTTAAATCACAAGAGCCATCGCTTATTAAAACATAGTCTCCCATATTATTCCCCTTTCTATACTTAAACTCATTATTTTTAATTTAATCAAGAATTATTATACATATACTAAATATTTGCGCAATGTAAATAACTAATAAATTAATATTTTTATGTAACAAAAGCTTCTAGATGTGTGGTTAATATAAACTATAAAAATATTAGCTAACACTTCTGAAATAATTATAACATTAATAATACTAATTATCAATTTTTGAGCCCAAATATTTAATATTTTAAATGCTTAAAATAGCTTTTTACTACTATATAATCACACAATTGTGGGATATTGTCTTAGTTATACCAGATTCATTGATTAAAATTTGTAAAAATGGTATAAATAAAATAGACAGAAATTTAAAATTATTTGGTTAATTTAAAGGTATTAAAGGTGGTGAGCTATGAGCTTCGGCTCAGTTACTTATGGAATATAAGGTAAGCAGTGTATTAAAGAAAATCATATTTGCCTTTGTCATTATTGCAGCTATTATGCTGATATTAATGTCAATGTCAGATATTGAAGGAATTTGGGCAGTTATTAAGACTGCAAATTATAAGTATCTACTAATAGCCTTTGGTGTTTTAGTAGCCTACTTTTTATTAAATTTAGTTGGTATGTACATACTAACGGTGTATAAAAAAATTAACCTGAGGAGAAGAGATATTCTCTTAATTGGTGGTACAGAGCCCTTCTTCAATGGTATTACTCCATTCGCATCAGGTGGACAGCCATTCCAAGCCTATGCAATGTATAAAAAGGGTGTTCCTCTAAAGGATTCTACTTCTATGCTAGTTATGAATTTCATAACCTTTATGATTTCTACTAACATATTCGCTATTATCTCCTTAATTTATTATGGTCAATATACCTCTCATATTAATAATCTAGCCTGGATTGTAATTATGGGCTTTACTATTAACTTTGGTGTCTTAGTTTTAATGTTCTCACTTGCCCTATCAAGTGGCTTAAGAGGGCTTTGCTCAAGAGCCTTAGCTTGGTTTGCTAATAAGAAATGCTTACATAAGCTTTTAGATGGTAAGGTTGAGGTATTTAATAATTATTTTGATGGTATGCAGGAGGGCTGTAGGGAGCTATTACATAAGCCATTTATTTTAATTGCTTGTATTCTTTCTAAGCTAGCCTCACTTGTTTTCTTCTATGCCATTCCATTTTATGTTTTAAAGGCAGTTACTCCTGATGGCATTATTGAATATAAGGATATGCTATATACCATTTTAGGTACATCCTTTGCTACAACAATGGTAGTTTGGGTGCCTACACCAGGTGGTACAGGTGGTATGGAGCTAGCCTTCTCATCTATTTTTATTACAATTGCGGGAATGACTCCTGCTATTGCCCAGGGTGGTATGATTTTATGGAGATTATATACCTACTACCTATTAATGCTAGTAGGCTTCCTATTCTATGTTCTTCTTGAAATTATTGATAACAGGGATAGAAAGAGAATGGAGGTAGTATTTAAGGCCCAAGAGGAAACTGAGCTTCTTCTAAATAGTTTAAATAGCTTAGATGCTTCTACTGAAAATGAAGGAGATGAGTCAATTGATTAATTGTGTATATTCAGGCAATGATAAATATTTCAATCAAATATTCTTATCCTGCCTATCAATGGCTATGCATACTAAAAAGCCACTTCATATATTTATTACAACAATCGATTGCGAAACTAAGAAGGGTAAGTATAAGGCTATAACAGAAAAACAGGCTGCTTACCTTAATGAGGTATTAAAAAGCTACAATAAAGAAAGCCTTGTTACATTATTAAGGATTGATGAGATATATTATAAAAATATGCCTGAAAGCTGTAAAAATAAAAATAGCGTATATACACCATACGCCTTATTAAGATTATTTTTAACAAAGCTAGATAATCTACCCTCAAAGCTTCTTTATCTAGATACTGATACAATGATTTATAATGATATTGATGAGCTTTATAAGGTTGAGCTAGGGGATGCTGAATATGCTGGAATCCAGGATATAGTTGGTCATAATTTCTTTGGCAAAAGCTATTGTAATACAGGCGTTCTTCTTTTAAATCTTGATAGGATTAAGGAAACTAAGCTTTTTGAAAAATGTATTGATTATGTAGTAAATAAGCGTAGCTTTATGCCAGATCAGGACGCTATCAATTATCGTACAACTAAAAAGCTTATTTTAGATAGACGCTTTAATGAGCAAAGAAACGTAAAGGAAAATACCGTTGTAAAGCATTTCTGTAAGGTACCTAAGTGGTTCCCTTATGTTCATTGTATTAATATTAAGCAAACTAATAGAGAAGGTGTCCATAGCATTCTAAAAATCCATGAGTTTGATGATGTATATGAAAAATATGATGAGCTTAGAAAGGGCCATGAGGACTTACTTTTTAACTAAATTTATACTAGGGAGCTAAGCTCCCTTTTATTATATCCTTAGCCCATACTTTTACTAGAAAAACTCCATCCAAACTTTTTGAAAAAGTATTAAAATAATTCTTGACTTTCAAATCATACGTGGTATAATAGGTACTGCAGTCGCAAGATTGCTTAATCTTATATATGGACCCTTAGCTCAGTTGGTAGAGCAACTGACTCTTAATCAGTGGGTCTGGAGTTCGAGTCTCCAAGGGTCCACCAGTTTAATTAATTACAACCGTATGGTTGTTTTTTTATATCTAGAATGGTCTTAAAAGCTTGCTTTAAGGCCTTTTTTTGTCTTTTATGGCTACAAGGTATATGTATTCCATTGTAGTGGCAAAATTAAAATTCGGGCAAGTCTTATACCTTCTATAGGAAATTAAAAGGAGACTCCCAAGCAATTTAGGAATCTCCCCTCAATATATTAAATTTAGGAATTAACCGTTTCTTTCTTTTCAGCTTCTTGGCTATCGTCCTTTAGGCTTTCACTAACATATGGAATGTTTCTACTTAAATCTAATGGAAGCTTACTATTAATTTCTTCTCTTCTTTTCTCAAGAATGCTTTCCTTTCTTTCAAAGCTCTTTCTTGAGAAGAAATGCTTAACTGATGAGAAGCCAAAGGTAATAGACATTAAAACAATAAATATCTCAAGTCTACCTAGTAGCATACCAATCATTTCTATTATTAAAACACCATCTGAGGTTTGTGGACCAGTTATACCACTAGAAAGTCCAACTGTACCTAATGATGAAGCGAAATCAAACATTCCCTCCCATAGCTCACAGCCAGAAATAGCAACTATAGATAATGATCCAACTAGGAAAACAACTATATATGTTAAGAAGAAGCCAACAGTTTCATCTAAAACATCCTTATCAATAGGAGTTTTTCCAGAAGCCTTATAATAATAGCTAACCTCTACTCTATTTGGTGAGGTTATTCTTGATTTAATGTTTTGACCTAAAAGTCTAAGCATTAAATAAACTCTACTCATCTTAAGACCACCAGCAGTTGATCCAATTCCTCCACCTATTAGCATACATAAAATTAAAATACCAATACCAAAGGCAGGCCATTCCTGGTAGCTCATTGTTGAATATCCTGTAGTTGATAAGGCTGAAACAACATCAAATGATGATTTTCTTAAGCCCTCCCAGAAGGATACATTTAAATGATTAGATAATGATAAAGCAGTTAACGGTATAAATACTAATAATAGGGCAAACATGAACTTAACCTCACTAACCCTAAAGAACTGCTTAAATTTACCCTTAGCAAGTAATATTAGGGCAGCAAAGTTTGTTGTACCTATAAGCATTAAAACAATACTAATAAGCTCAATTGCTAGGCTATCATACTCACCTATACTATTTAGCTTATTAGAGAAACCACCTGTTGAAAGTGAGCACATAGAGTGACATACTGCATCAAATAAATTCATACCAGCAATAACATAGGCTATTGTACCAACAACTAAGCAAATATTATAAATTATTAAAATTGCTTCTGCGGTCTTTTTAATATTAGGCATGATTTTATCTGGGTGACCCTCAGCTGCATAAAGATTCATTGATTGCTTATTAGAAATAAACATAATCATCATCATTATGAAGCCTAAGCCTCCACAATATTGCATAAAGGCTCTATGGAATAAAAATACCTGTGGTGTTACTCTTACATCTATTGTCGAAAGTCCAGTTGTAGTCCAACCACTTACGGCCTCAAATAAGGATTGTACAAAGCTTAGCTGTCCCATTATATAAAATGGTAGGGCACCAATTAAAACACCCCATAGCCAAGCAAATAGGACCGTTAAATTAGAAATAGCAATTGAATGCCTCCAATTTATCTTTTTATCGCTATTTTTCCCACCAAAGATAATTAATAATAATCCTAATAAAATTGATGAGCTACCAGAAATTAAAAATCCTGGAATATATTTAGCCTCATTGCTATAAAAAGGAACTACTACTATAGGTATAACTACTAAAATACCTATAAATAGCATAATTTTTCCTATCGTTGATCTATCATAAAAGAATCTTTTCATCATGGTCTAATCACCTACCAGTTAAAACCTTTATAGCTTCAAATTGCTGACCATTACCAGAAATAACTACTACTGTATCTCCTGAAAGAATTCTAGTTTCACCTCTTGGAATTATTGTTGAATCCTCTCTTAAAATACAACCAATGATTACCTCCTTAGGTAAAGTGATTTCCCAAAGCTTTTTACCATTAACTGGTGAGGTTTCTGGAATTTGTACCTCTACAATTTGAACCTGTCCCTTACCAATAGGGATAATATTAGCCATTTCATCGATAAAGGCCTGTTGTTCAATTATATGTGTAATAGTTGAAATAGCACATACTACTGAATCAACACCCATTTGCTTAAAGAAATCCATCTTTCTTGGATCTGATACTAAAGCTACAGTCTTTCTAACATGGAATTGCTTCTTACATAGCTCACTAGCCACTAGATTATCCTCATCATTAGGGGTTAAGCAAATAGCTATATCATAATTATAAGCTCCAACCTCATCTAGTATAAATGGCTTAGTACCATCTCCACATACTACTCTGATACCATCAATTTCTGCAAGCATCATACAATCATCATAATTTTCATTTACTGTAGTTACGTTAAAGCCACGCTTTAAAAGTGATAATGCAAGTGACTTAGCCTTACTGCGACCACCTATTAAAAGAACGTTCTTTCTCATAAAATTCCTCCTAAACTATAAATCCATACCTTGACTACTTACCTATTAATAATTTATAAGGGTGTTTAAAACACCCCTATGGCTTTTTATTTTAACTGTTCATTAATGTCTAATAGCTTATCAATTTCTTGTGCAGAAAGTAAAGCTGGACAAATGGTATCAATACCAAATTCCTTATAAACATACTCTCTTTCTGGATCATATAAACGAGCAATTACTCTTTCGACATTATACTTATACTTAGCAATTTGAGCTATCATAATATTAGTATTATCATTATTAGTAACAGCAATTACTGCAGATGCCTTAGAAATCATTGCATCCTCTAATGCATCAAAATCTGTACCATCAGCTACAACCTGTAAGCCACCAAAGCCAGATGATAATCTTTTAAAGCTATCCTTTGATGTATCCATAATTAGGATATTATCATTCTCATCTGATAATGCATTTGCTAAATTAGCACCTAATCTACCACAGCCAATAATTATTGTATATCCAGGCTTTTTTGCCTTTTCAACCTTAATCATTATTTTACCCTCCTTCTAACGACATGACCTATTCCATAGCTATCGTAATCAATAATTAAATCAGTAGCCTTATTTTTACTACAATCACTTTCATCAAAAGCAAGCCTACCATAGCTTAATGGATTGCCTAGGCTATTTAAATTCTCAATAGCTGGCTCATAGGTTGAATCTAAAGCCCATGCAGCTCTAAAGTGATTCATAGCTAGCATATGACGTCCAGTTTTTTCTAAAATTATATCAAATAAATTATGTGGCTCTGGGCTATTTTGATAATCCATCATCGCACGAGTTATTATATTTTGACAATCATCATACCTCTTTTCATCACTTAGCCTTCTTACAGAAGCACAAAGCTCAGACATTGATTTTGCTAAATTTTGATTTTCCTGCATAACTATTCCTCCTTTTAAATCTACACAAAGGGCAAAATACCTTCCCTTTTTAC
>JAHHSW010000110.1 GCA_020024985.1 Anaeroplasmataceae bacterium
AAATAACTCTAGCACCAATTCCTCTGTTTTTTCCCAGCCTAAGCATGGGTCAGTTATTGATTTACCATAAACTCCACCATCAGGCGCCTGACAGCCATCTACTAAATATGACTCAATCATTAAGCCCTTTACCATTCTACCAATAAGCTCATTATAGCTCATTGAATGAATTACCTCCTTAGCAATACGAATTTGCTCAAGGTAATTCTTATTTGAATTAGAATGATTACAATCAACTATTATAGCTGGATTTAATAAATTCCTTTCACTATACATTCTAGCCAGTAGCATTAAATCATCATAGTGATAATTAGGAATAGATTCTCCCTTTTTATTTACATATCCTCTTAATATAGCATGAGTAAGGGGATTCCCCTGGCTCTTTACCTCCCAGCCTCTATATATAAAGGTATGAGAATGCATAGCTGCATTAATTGAATTAAGCATAACATTAAAATCCCCACTGGTTGGGTTTTTCATACCAACAGGTATATCAAGCCCACTTGCGGTTAAGCGGTGCTGCTGATCCTCAACCGATCTAGCACCTACTGCTGTATAGGAAAGTAAATCTGATAAATATCTATGATTTTCTGTATAAAGCATCTCATCAGCACAGGAAAAACCTGTCTCCTCTAAGGCCCTCATATGAAGCCTACGGCTTAAAATAAGCCCCTTTAGCATATCAGGCTTACCAGTTGGATCTGGCTGGTGAAGAAGCCCCTTATAGCCCTCACCAGTGGTTCTTGGCTTGTTGGTATAGAGCCTTGGAACTATTAATATTCTTTCCTTAACCCTATTAGAAAGCTCTCTAAGCTTCTTTAAATAATCCATAACAGCGTCCTCTCTATCAGCGCTACATGGACCAATTATTAATAAAAGCCTATCATCCTTGCCAGTTAATATATTCTTTATTTCTAAATCATTTCTTTTCTTTACCTCCTTAAGCTCATCACTTAAGGGATACATTTCCTTAACCTCCTTAGGAGTAGGAAGCTTTCTAAAGAATTCCATATTCATAAGCCAACACCTCGCTAATAGATTATAGCACATTTAAGGGGTATATGCTATAACGCATTTTAAGCTTAAATTGCTACTAGAAAGAAAATAATGGGATAGGTACTAATCATCTCCCATCCCATTATATCTTAAAGATCTAGCTAGCTCATAAAGCTTATCATGATCATTTTTTATTTTCTTATTTTGAGTTTCCTTAAGAATAATCTCAAGTGCTCTTCCAATTTGATAGGGCTCAAAGCCTATCTCTAATAAATCTCTACCATTTATTTTTAAATTCCTATAGCAAATAATCTTATTTTCTCTTAAAAGCTTCCTAATATGCTCAGTAATTTCATCTATTTCATAGATTCTATCATATAAATTAGGGTTTTGTCCTAAGATATCTGCCCTTCTAAGCCCAAAATATAAATCTAAATCCTCAGTACCAAAGCGATATAGAAATTTTAAAAGCTTATTCTCATCATTAACTAGCATATAATCATGATAATAAATAAGCCTACATACCCTGCTTACAAATACTCCATTATATTTAAGCTTAGTTAATATTTCATAGGCATAGCTTGTGCTAAGCCTCTCATGCCCATAAAAATGCCCAATCCCCTTTTCATCAAGGCTAAAGGCCTCAGGCTTTTTAATATCATGAAGCAAGGCTGCATAACGAAGGACTAGATTATTTTTGGTTGAATCTAAAACCTTCATAATGTGCTCAAAAACATCTAAATTATGCCATTTTCTATTTCTTTGATCAAATTTATAGCAGTCTTTAAGGGGCTTAAATATCACCCTAAAGACCTCTAAAAATTCTCTAATACATTTAGCTGGCTCACCTACTAAAAGAATCGGGTCTAATTCAGGCTTAAGCTTTTCTACCTTTACACTATCTAGTAAATAAGAAAGCCTAAGCATAGCCTCCTTAGTAGCTAAATCAACACTAAAGCCTCTAGTGGCGGCTATTCTTATTCCTTTAAGAATTCTTATAGGATCAGACCTAAGGGTAATAGTTGGACAAGCTATTGCCCTTACTACCTCTCTTCTTATATCCCTAATACCATTAAAGGGATCAATTAGGCCAGTATCTAAGGAATAGGCCATGCCATTAATAGTAAAGTCTCTTTTACTAAGGTCCTCATAAATATCCTTACCCTTTAAGGGGGTTATTTCTATATGCGCACCTCTTACCTTTACTCCTACTGTAGCCTGATTACTATAAAGCTTTGCCTTATAATCCTTAAATATTTCTAATAGCTGCTGTGCATTTGCACTAGTAGCCATATCATAATCATTTGGTGGAAGCTCCATAACTGCATCCCTTACTGCTCCACCGACTAAATAAGCACTATAGCCCTTAGAATTTAAAATTCTAATAGCCTCAAGAACCCCAGGAATTAGCTTTAGCTCCATAAAAACCTCCAAAATTATCTAGATAATATCTCTACATGGTCCTCAAATACAGCAATTGTATATTCTACCTGGGCAGATAAGCCTCCATCTACTGTATAAATAGTCCAGTTATCAGATCCATCAATACATACATTACGCTTAAATTGATTAACCATTGGCTCAATAGTAAATACCATACCTGGTAAAATTACCATACCAGTACCCTTCTTACCATAGTGGTAAATGAATGGATCCTCATGGAAATCAATTCCAACTCCATGTCCACCAATTTCATGAACAACACCAAAGCCCTGCTCCTTACAGAACTTCTCAATATAATAGCCGATATCTCTTAATCTAGATTCATAAGGCTTTAAATGAGAAACAGCTAAATCAACTGAATCCTGAGTACACTTAACTAGCTTACGAGCCTCCTCACTAGGGAAGCCTACCATAACCATACGAGAGGCATCAGCATAGTAGCCATTATAAATAGTTGTACAGTCGATATTAACAATATCTCCATCCTTTAAAATTTGATGCGCATTTGGAATACCATGGCATACTACATCATTAACTGAGGTACATACGCTCTTAGGAAAGCCCTCATAATTAAGTGGTGCTGGAATTCCTCCAAGCTCTATAGTCTTATTATGAACAATGGTATTAATCTCCTCAGTTGACATACCAGCGTGGATTGCGCTGCAGGCTGCATCTAAAACCGCATTGTTTACAACACCTGCCGCTCTAATACCCTCAATTTGCTCATCAGTTTTAATCATTTCTCTTGTAGGTACTGGAATACCTCTTCTTTGGTAGCTCTTTACTACCTCATCATAATTAATCATTAATAAGTTCTCCTTTCACTTCATTAAATAGCTTCTGCATATTTAAATCTACCTGATATAAATCATCAGAATAGCTCTTTAAGCTATCAATCATCTTATCTGTTAATACTGCATTGCTTTTATATCTAAGCTCATGCTCTAGTGATGCCCACATATCCATAGCCATAGTTCTAAATTGGATTTCAACAGGTACCTTCTTTACCTCTCTATCAATATACATCTCAATATCAAAAACGACATGATAGCTTCTATATCCAGAGCTCTTAGGATTTAATATATAATTCTTCTTAAGCCTAACGGTTAAATCCTTTTGCTCCTCTAGTAAATCTATGATTCTATAAATATCCTCAATATATTTACAAATTACTCTAATACCTGCAATATCATAAATATATTCATATAGGGTTTCCATATTCATCTCATAGCCACGCCTATTAATTTTTTCTAAAATACTTGCTGGAGTTTTAATTCTAGACTCCATATGATGAATAGGGTTATGAGAAAAGGTAAGCTGACAATAATCATCTAAATTCTCAAGCTTAGCTGACATTTCCCTAAGGGCATATCTATAATCCTTTTCAATTAATAAATACTCCCTTAAGACCTCCTTAGTCTTATCATCAAGTGGCTCTAGGCTATCTATTTTATTAAGGCTTAGCCTTGGCTCCTTCTTTAAAATCATAATACATCACCATATTTCATTATACTACATAAGTCTAGAAAAATAAACAAGCTAATACCACGTCCTACCCTATAACCTAGAAAAAAGGAGGCATTATTCAGCCTCCTTACTTCTTACCTCCTTAAGCTCCTCATATAGCCTTCTTAAATTACTCTCTATATC
>JAHHSW010000111.1 GCA_020024985.1 Anaeroplasmataceae bacterium
CCTTAAAAGAACTCAAGCTATTATATCATTTATGCTTAAGCTTTAATAGTATTTTTGTAATTTTACTCATATTATTTTCAATATATTCTCTTATAAAGAAAAGGGTATTATCTTTAATAGTAATATCTATAGAGCCTGTAAGTAAATAGCTGATATAATCATCTAGATATTTTTTAAGCTCTCGTCTTTTAAGTGCTTTTAAAAGCTTATTCATATTTCTCTTATAGCTTTTATTATCAATATTAGTACTTATAATTAGAAAATAAAAAATAACATTTTCTTTGTTTCCTATAAAGCTAATAAGCCTATCGTTAGCTTTATCCATTTCTAAAAAAGGCTCTATTACTAATCTAAAGCTTTCTATTAGGCTATTATCAATATTTAAATTCTCCTGGACATATTTAATATAAGCCTCTAATAGCTCATCATAAAAATAATCATAAAAGGCCTTAAGCTCCCTATCATAGCCTAAAAAGGTTTTATACCTTATGATGCTATCTAATATTTTATAATTATTATTTAATTCTAAGCCGATTTTTAGCATAGTATAATAGCTATTAGCTTCTATTCTTCCTTTAGCTAAGGCCTCATTCATTTCATCTAAAGCTTTAATATATTCTGTAGGATTATTATATATTAGCTCATAGTGATTAAATATAAAATCATTAATTTTCCTTATAACTGTAAGGGTATCCTTATAATGAATATCAAGCCTACTATAGAACCTATAGTAGATTTCTATTGCCTCACTAATAGAATCCTTAGAGCATAAATAATCAATAATCGTATTAATAAAGCTACCTCTATCATTATGATGCCTATTTAAATAATATTTATTGTAATAGCCTTCTAAATCACTAAGCTCTATATTTTGATTTTTTATTAGATACCTTTCATTTAAGGCATCTATTATTTTAAGGCCATCCTTATCCTTAGCTAGTTCCCTTAAGAGCCTATTATAGTAATTACTATCAGCAGCATTTATTAGTAATAGCTCATCTAAAAAGGTATATTTATCAATTATAATGCTTAGCTTTTTAACGTAATGGGCTGTATCTAAAATATTAAGCCTTTGAATGATTAAAAATATTCTATGAAGGCCTATTTTCTCTATACTTCTATTAGATCTAAGTAGCTTAATTACCTCATCATTTAATAAGGCCTCTAGTGCCTTTGAATTAAGCCTCTTAATTCTATTCACTACTAAATCAAGCTTATCTATATCCTTATTAATATATTCACCTAGGTAATAGCTTAAATATCTATTTGGCACTAAAACAAGCTTGTCCTTTACTATCCACCTACAAATTAAATCTAATAATAAATAATTATAGTTATCATTATTTAGTGACTTACTTATTTCACTATCTAATTCATTTTTACTAATTAGATAATATATATAATCAACTAATGGGAAGGGGGCAATTTCATCGAGGATAGCTACATACTCCTCTTCATTTAGCTCATCTAAGGAAATAAACTTATCGATATTGTTTTTAAAGCTTTCTATTATATAGCTATGAGAGGATGCTACATTTTTATATATAAACTCATATACATATAATATATCCTTGGTTATTTGATATTTATTTATATTAGTAAATACTATTGTTGAAATATATGAAGCATTATATTTCATACCATCTAGATTTTTAATAGCCTTGGCTAGCTTTTCTATTGAATTAATTCTTTCAATTTTACCATCTATTAGGTTAAGTAAATCACAAATAGTCCCTATATCAATCTTCTTTTTTTCAATTAGCCTATCAATTTCCTTTTTATATTCAGCTGCGCTTTTAATACTTGTTTTTAGGTTATCTATAATAGTATAGGAATATCTTTTTGGACCTACTAGGGTATTATATTTATCATAGCTAAAGCTAAAATATGGCTCTTTTTCACATTCATAGCTAATACGTATTCTAGTATTATATTTATAAGAAATATCTAAATATTCTAAATAGCTAGCTGGAATCAAAAACATAACTAGCTCAAGCATCGCTATAGGTATTTTAGGGCTAAAATATATGCTTTTATTATTAGCTATATTTTCAATTATTGCCTCTACTACCATCTCTAGGGTGCTATAATCTTCCTCAGCTAATGAATTATTTATTTTAGCCAGGCTTGCCTTATCTGGCTTTATAATAATATCCTCATTATTAATTGATACTACCTCACCTGTTAGGTATAAATAAGGATTATTTTCAGTAATTATTAAATATAGTAAATCTCCTAGGACTCTTATAAAAACAAACTCCTGCTTAGAGCTTTTATATATAAAGGGGTGCGCTATAGAGCCTAGCTTATATGCATCATAAGCTATATGCTCTAAGCTTTTAAGCTCTGAATCAGAAAGTAGGAAGGATTTGCTATGAATAGAAATGCCTTGCTCATTAATCCTATAGCTTATATATTTCATTCTATCAATCCTCCTTTTCTTTAATTATACCCAAATAGTGAAAAAAATAGAAGGGCTTGCGCCCCTCTATCCACATATATATTAAATTACTTAATATTACTTAGCTAATAGCTCAGCTCTCATATCTGCTAATTGCTTATCTGAAGCTTCCTTAGCTGATAATAATGCCTTCTCCATTACCTTCTTTGCTGCTTCACATTGCTCATCCATAGTAGCTAATGTATCAGCTATGATCTTCTTTTGCTCATCAGTTAAGCTTTCGTTAATCTTAATTAAAGCCTTTGCCTCTTCAGCTCTAAGGTTATTAACATATTCCTTAACATTTTCAAGAGTAATTTCACCATTTAAGCCAGCCTTTAATGTATCAACTAATACCTGTAGCTCAGCACAGTATGCATTGATAACCTCCTTTACCTCTTCTGGTAATAAAGTATAGCCTAAGACCTTAAGACTCTTAATTGTATCATTAATTGAATTTACAACTGCAGTAATTTCATCCTTATGCTCATTAGCAATTGACTCAACTAATGCATTAACGCTATCCTCTAGCTCATTTAAGCTTTGAGTTAAATTTTCAATGGCTGCCTGAACCTCTGGATCAGAATTCTTAAACACCTTATTTAAATAAGCATTAATACTAGCCATTGTAATGTTACCATTCTCATCCTTTAAGCACTCTAGCTTTTCATCAAGCTTAAGGCCTGCAGCCTTAATTTCCTCAACGATTGCTTGAACCTGCTCATCACTTAAAATTTCCTTCTCGTACTTTTCAACTCTATAAGCTGTTTCAACGATTAGCTCTAATGAATCTGCTGAAGATCCATAGATTGAATAGATTGTACCATAATTAACCTTATCCTTATTTACAGCACATGCGATTGTATAGGCTGTTCTTTCAACTGCCTTTCTAGCATAGCCATAAGTGAAGTCTGCAACACCTAATGCCTTATTATAAACCTCTGTTGCAATATTGAATGCCTCATCACGCTTCTCTTGAATTAAATCAATTAGCTCATGTGGAGTAAGCTTTACAGCTTCCTCAAAGGTTAATGTGAAGTCTGAAGTCATTGCAGCTAATACTAGCTTATACTTAGCCTCATCCATCTCCTGAACATCCTTATTATCTGGATATTTAGCCTTAACATGCTCTAGCTGACGCTCAAGAGTAAATGTACCCTTAGAATCAACCTTAACCTCAAGGTTAGCCTCTAATGCAGCCTTCTCAAATGATCCACTAATAGATGCCTCAAGGCTTCCTAGCTTCTTTGAGCTTAGGTTAGATGACATTGTATATTCAATAACCTTATTTTCCTCATCTAAATAACCTAAATCAATTGATAGCTTAGCAATCTCACCAATTGCTGCATCAATCTTCATTCCCTCTAATGTCTTTTCACCATGGAATAATACCTTAGCGTCTGTGTTAGTTGCATAAGCATCTACTACTACATTATTTTCATCTACTACTAATTCAATTGCTGGGTTAATATCTAAAGAAACGAATGTTTCCTTTTCCTCACCCTTTTGACCACAGCCAGCTAATGCTAAGCATGCTGTAGCACATAAAACTGTTGTACCTAATATTCTCTTTTTCATATATTTATACCTCCTATATCAGTGTAC
>JAHHSW010000112.1 GCA_020024985.1 Anaeroplasmataceae bacterium
TATTTTTAGGGAGGTCCTTATAGCAGTAGTCCTTAAATGGACATTCATAAGGCTTTTCACATTCCTTTTTTAAGTCCTCATCAGGGCATTTTTTAAGCTCTAAAAGAGTATTTATCTCATTTAACTTAAGAGGAACCTCCTCTACATAGGGAATAATTTCTTCAGTTACATTATGAATTTTAAAGAGCTTTTCTATATCTAGGTCTCCATATCTAATATATTCATTATTAAGTGTAACTATATTAGAGCTTACTATATTTAAGCCGAGTCTTTTTAAAACATAGGTTTGGAAGGCAGCATCAATTAGGTGGTAGTCCTCTACCTTAGTTGTGCTTTTAACCTCATAGATGGCATAGCCCTGATCCTCCTTATGAAGGATATCCACAGCACAGTAGAGGTTATCTAAAACAAAAGAGGCCTCACAAATAGCTTTGGTGCCATTCTCTATGCATTCCTTAGTTTTATTAACCATAGAAGCTAGGTCTAATATTTCATTTTTTAGGGTGGTTACATCAATGTAGTCGCCAAATAATCCCATGGCTAAATCACCTACATTAGTACCAGTAGCTAGAATTTTTTCTCTAGCATCAGTAGTTTTCATAAGCTCCTTATGAAAGCATTCAAGATAAAATCTTTTTGGACATTCATAAAAGCTAACATATTTACTTTTTGTAATTCTCATCTTTATCACCAAATATAAGTATAGCACAAGAAAATATTAAAGTATATTATTGGGATATAAAAAAAATATTATAATTTGGAGTTTATAATTTACTAAGAAGCTTAAAAGTGTTAAAATAAATAAAATAGATAAAATAAAGGAGGTTTTAGATATGGAAAATTATACAAAGCTTCAATCTAAATATATTGAAGAAATCCAATCTAATGTGACAATATATTCACATAATAAAACAAAAGCTAGAGTTTGTATCATGGAAAATGATGATACTAATAAGGTTTTCTCTATTGCCTTTAGAACTCCAGCTATAAATGATGCGGGACTTACTCATATACTTG
Organism: Anaeroplasmataceae bacterium; assembly: GCA_020024985.1. Lineage (GTDB taxonomy): Bacteria > Bacillota_I > Bacilli_A > Acholeplasmatales > Anaeroplasmataceae > Anaeroplasma. The sequence continues at coordinate 1,018 of JAHHSW010000112.1, forward strand.
AGCATAGTGTTTTATGTGGTAGTAAAAAATATCCAGTAAAGGATCCATTTGTAGAGCTTTTAAAGAGCTCATTAAATACCTTCCTTAATGCGATGACATTCCCAGATAAGACTATGTATCCATGCGCCAGTGTAAATGATAAGGATTTTAAGAATTTAATGAGCGTATATATGGATGCGGTATTCTATCCTGAAATTTATAATCATGAGGAAATATTTATGCAGGAGGGCTGGCATTATCATATTTTAGATAAGAATGATCCTATTACCTATAATGGTGTAGTTTATAATGAGATGAAGGGTGCCTTCTCAGATCCTCAGCAGGTTTTATTTAGAAATATACTTCATAGTGTATTCCCAAATAACTGCTACCAATATGAAAGTGGTGGATATCCAAAGTATATTCCAACCCTATCATATGAGGAGTTTAAGAATTTCCATTCTAAGTTCTATCATCCAAGCAATTCCTATATTATGATTTATGGTAATTGTGATATGGCTGAAAGAATGGAATGGCTAGATAAGGAGTATTTATCTAAGTTTGATAGAATTGACTTTGATACAACTATTAAGTATCAGCGTCCGTTTGATGCCCCTGTTTATGTAACTGATTACTATCCAATTGGTAAGGAGGAGCCTAAGGAGAATAAGACCTTCCTATCATACAATGTGGTTTTACCAACAACCCTTGATACTAAGCTAACCCTAGCTATGGATATTTTAGTTCAAGCCCTATTAGATGTTCCAGGAGCTCCACTTAAGGAGGCTTTAATTAAGGCTAATTTAGGCTCTGATGTAGATTATTCATTTGATGATGGCTTAATTCAGCCTATGCTTACAATTGCTGTAAGTGGAAGTAACCCTGATAAGGAAAGTGATTTTATAAGAGTTATTAATAAGACCTTAGCTAAGATGGTTAATAATGGTCTTGATAAGAGTATATTTGAAAGTATAATTAATTTCTCTGAGTTTAAGGCAAGAGAAAAGGCCTTTTCATCTAGAAGCCCTAAGGGCTTAGATATTGAGATGGTTTGTTTATCATCTTGGCTATATTCTGATGAGCAGCCATTTAGTAAGCTTGAAATACTTAAGTATTTTAAGGAGCTAAGAGAGGATTTAAAGGGAAATTATTTTGAAAAGCTAATTGAAACCTATATTTTAGCTAATAATCATAAGAGCTATGTAAGATTAGAGCCTAGCTATGATTGCCTTGATAAGGATTTAGAGGAGGATAGGGTTAAGCTTTTAGAGTATAAGAATTCCTTAAGTGATAGTGAGCTTGAGGCCCTAATTAATAGAAATAAGGAGCTTATTAAATATCAAAGTGAGCCTAGCACTAAGGAGGCACTTGATACCCTACCTAAGCTTGAGCTTAAGGATATTGATCTTGAGCCAGAGGAGTATAAGCTTGAGGTAATTGATGATGAATATAAGCTACTTTATAGTGATTATTATATTAATGATATTACCTACTTCAGATATTACTTTGATATCTCTCATATGAAGAATGCGGATTTATTATATTTAGAGCTTTATATGCATTTATTAGTAGATATGTCTACTAAGAATCATAGCTATAGTGAGCTTGGTCAAATTATAAAGAATAATACAGGTGGCTTAAATGGTACTATTTTACCATTTACTGATTTAAAGGGTGAATGTAAGCTTTATGCAGCCTTCTCATTCTCAGCCCTAGCCTCTAAGGCAAAGCTTAGCAATGATTTATGCTATGAGATAATGACCGCTACTGATTTTTCTGATACTGTTAGATTAAGAGAAAAGCTAGTGGAAATAAAGTCAATGCTAGATATGAGTGTTGTTCAAAGAGGACATGTTGCAGCACTAAATAGAGCCCTTTCTCATGTAAATGAGCTTAATAATAAGAAGGAGTGCTTACTTGGTATTGATTATATTGATTTCATTTCTGATTTAGTTAAGAGCTATGATAGTAAGAAGGATGAGATTGTTGCAAGGCTTTCAATGATTCGTAGTGAGGTATTTGCAAAGGATAATTTAATTGTAGGCTTTACTGGTAGTAGAGATGAGCTTAATAGCCTAAAGCCTTTAATGGATGAATTCTATAATAAGCTTCCAAATAAGGCTATAGTAAATAAGGAGGAGTTCAAGCCTAGCATGGCTAATGAGGCCTTAACCTCTCAATTTAATGTAAACTTTGTAGCTAGAGGCTTTAATATGGATAGAGACTTTAATGGCGCTATGAGTGTATTATCTAATGCCCTAAGCATGGATTATCTATGGCAAAGGGTTAGAGTACATGGTGGAGCCTATGGCTGTATGATTAATATGGCACCATCTGGGGTTGTAGGTCTTACAAGCTACCGTGATCCACATATTAAGTCTACCCTAGAGGCATATGATGGAATTAGTGAATTTATTGATTCCTTGGTAATTACTGATGAGGATTTATTAAAATATAAGATTGGTGCCTTTGGTGCTAGCCAATCAGTAATGCATGATAAGGACAAGGCTGATGCTGCTCGTATGATTTATTTAAGAGGAGATACTCACGAGCATAGAAAGCAAATTAGAGAGGAAATCGTTAAGGCAACTAAGGAGGATTTAAAGAATATTAGCTCTATGTTTAAGGATGGCTTAAGAAATTCTCCAGTTTGTGTAATTGGTAATGAGGCAAAGATTAATAGTGAGAAGGAATTATTCGATACTATTAGGCCTTTAACTAAGTAATTAAATAGTTTATATGGCCCCATATTTTGGGGCCATATTGATTATTAGCTTTTATTTTGTTAAAATACCTTGGAAGGTGATTTATTAATGAATTCAATTTTTTATAATATAGTAAGCATACTTGTTGGCTTATTTGTTATTGGCTTTGGAGTAATGAAGCATAAGCAGAAGCTATTCGTGGTAATAATGATAATACTTCATGGGCTTTCATTTTTAGGCTTTGGTATATATGGCTTTTTTGTCCCAGAAAAGTATGAGTATATAACAATTCTTGCGATGCTAGCACTTAGTATAACCCTAGCTATAACCT
>JAHHSW010000113.1 GCA_020024985.1 Anaeroplasmataceae bacterium
GCTTTAAGGAATTTACTGATGTCCAAAAGCAGGTTTTTGATAGACTTAAGACAGATAAGAATATTTTAGCTAAATCTAAGACAGGCTCTGGAAAAACTCATGCCTTTTTAATTCCAATCTTTAATGATTTAGATGAAAAAAGTAATAAGATACAGGCAACAATTTTAGCACCTACAAAGGAGCTTGCAACCCAAATTTATAAGGTTGCACAGCATATTGCTTCCTTCTCACCAGATAGAATCAATATTAAGCTATATTGTGGTGGTACAGATAGAAATAAGGAAATTCAAAAGCTAGAGGGTCAGCAGCCACATATCGTAATTGGTACACCTGGTAAGATTAAGGATTTAGCGATTGATAGTAATGTATTAAAGATTTATACATCTCGTTACTTTGTTGTAGATGAGGTTGATATGACCTTTGAAAGTGGCTTCCAGGCTGATTTAGATGTTATTACCTCAGTTGTAAGTGAGGCTAGAATGATGTTCTTCTCAGCTACAGTAGCAGAAAAGATTCTTCCTTATTTAAAGAAGTATATGACTAATGTTGAGTTTATTGATATAAATAATACAAATGATACTAAAATAGAGCATGTTTGGATTCCTTTAAAGTATAAGGAAAGATATGATATGCTAAAGGCCTTATTAGGCTGTGTTCAGCCATATTTATGTATTATCTTCTGTAATAAGAAGGAAACAGTTATCGATGTTGCAGCTAAGCTAGCGAATGATGGGTATTTTGTTGGTGTATTACATGGAGATTTACAGCCTAGGGAAAGAAAAAGAGTTTTAAATGAGTGTAGAGCCTTAAAGTATCAATTCCTAGTAGCAACAGATCTTGCTGCTCGTGGTATAGATATTGAGGGTGTATCTCATATTATTAACTATGAGCTTCCATATGACTATGAATTCTATATTCACCGCTCAGGAAGAACAGGTAGAATGCATAAGGATGGTATTGTTTATTCCTTCTATGATCATTTAGATGATGAATATTTAGATAATCTATCTAAGAAGAAGGTTGTACCAAGCTATTATGAAATAAAGAATGGTGAGCTTGTAGAGTATAAGGGTAGAAATACAAGAAGCCAAAGAGTAAAGCCAAAGACTAATTATCAGCTTGAGGCCGCTAAGTTTATACCTAAGTCAACTAAGGTAAAGCCAGGCTACAAGAAGAAGAGACAGGCTATGATTGATGATTTAGCTGAAAGGCTAAAGAAAAAGGACCAAAAGAAAAAGAGAAGATTTTATAAGTAAGAAAAAGTGGTATTCAGTAATTGAAATACCACTTTTTAATATTTTGAATTTATTTAATAGTTTCGCCAGTTGTAATGTGCTTATTCTTAATTTCCTTAGGGTCAGTAGATGAGAAGATACGTACGTTTCTTTCAACAATTAAGCCCTCAGGTAAAATAAGCTTTTTACCAATTACGTTAATACCACTAGATAATACCTTAGGATTATCCTTGTTAGGTGATCTATCATCACCAGTACCGATTACTGAATAAGAACCAATTCTAGTTTCCTTATCAATAATAGTTTCCTCAATGTGACAGTTTTCACCAATCTTTACATCATTAAGAATTACTGAATTCTTAATAGTAGAGCCCTTACCAACAACAACACCTGGAGATAATACAGAGTTTCTTACAATACCCTCAATCTTACATCCATTAGAAATTAATGAATTAGAAATAGTTGCATTATCACCAACCTTAACTGGAGGTAGATCCTCAGATTTTGTGTAAATCTTCCAATCGTTATCATATAAATCTAGATCATCAGACTTACATAGCTCAAGGTTTGCCTCAAGGTAAGAGTCATAAGTACCTACATCCTTCCAATAGTCATAATATTCATAGGCATAAACTGGTCTATTATTAATCATGTCTGGAATAATATGCTTACCGAAGTCTAGGTTATCAATGTCTGGATGCTTTTCGATTTCCTCGATTAAAGCATCAGTTGAGAATACATAGATACCCATTGAAGCCTTATTTGATTTTGGCTCCTTTGGCTTCTCAACAAATTTTTGAATTCTTAAGTTAGAATCAGTTTCTAGAATACCGAATCTATCTGCTTCCTCTATAGGGATAATTTTAGCGGCGATTGTTAAATCAGCACCTGTTCTCTTATGTTGCTCAATCATCTTTCTATAGTCCATCTTATAGATATGGTCACCTGAAAGAATAAGAACATATTTTGCACCATAACGCTTTACGAATTCTAGATTCTTACGTACAGCGTCTGCAGTACCATTGTACCATGAGTTACTAGGCTGTAATAGGGTAACAAATGAATCACGTCTATCTAAGTCCCAAGGCTTACCAACGCCTATATGCTCATTTAGTGAAAGTGGAAGGTATTGTGTTAGAATACCAATCTGGAAAATTCCAGAGTTTGTACAATTTGATAAGGCAAAGTCTATAATTCTAAACTTACCAGCAAATGGTACGGCTGGTTTAGATCTTTTTTCAGAAAGAATATCTAATCGAGATCCACGTCCACCAGCTAAAATTAAAGCTAATGTTTCCATAAATTCTCCTCCTAAACTAGCTTATTAAATAAGTTCATATATACTAAAGCGGAAGCTTTCCAGCTGTAGTCCTGCTCCATAGCTTGCTTTACAAGCTTTTTCCAACCAGACTTATCGTTATTGTAAGTACCGATTGCAAAGTACATAACCTCCTTAAGGTCATATGGGTTAAAATTAGTGAAGGTAAAGCCTGTTCCCTCACCAGTATACATATTATAAGGAATAACAGTATCCTTTAAGCCACCAGTTTCACGAGCAAGTGGTAGGGTACCATATCTCATTGCTATTAGCTGTCCTAAGCCACATGGCTCAAATTTAGATGGCATTAGGAATATATCAGAGCCTGCATAAATCTTTTGAGCAATTGAATCTGAGTATCCAATATAGCATTTAAATCTATCAGGATATCTAGACTCTAAAGAACGGAAGAAGTCTTCATATCTAGCATCTCCACTTCCCATTAATATAAATTTAGCATTACTATTTTGAATTACATCATCCATAATAGGCATTAATAAATCAATACCCTTTTGATCTACTAATCTAGAAACTAATCCAAATAATGGAGCGTCCTCAGTTGAAAGATCAAATTCCTTTAGTAGAGCAAGCTTATTAGCCTTCTTACCACTAGTTCTATTTTTGATTCCATAATTTTGGTAGATGTGCTTATCAGTTTCTGGATTATACTTGTTTACATCAATACCATTTAAAATACCATAGAAATCAAAATATCTTAAGCCTAAAACATTATTTAGGTTATATCCATATTGATCAGTTAATACCTCATCCTTGTAGGTAGGAGAAACGGTAGTAACTAAATTAGACTCTAGTATACCAGTCTTCATAAAGTTGATGCAACCACCAAACTCTAAAGAGTTGCTGTAAGGAATGTTTAAAATTGACATCATATTCATAGGGAATATTCCTTGATATTGAATATTATGAATACTGTAAACAGTCTTTACATTCTTAAATGTCTGATCATTATAGTAGGTTGACTTTAGAATATAAGGGATAAGACCTGTTTGCCAGTCATTACAATGAATAATATCTGGAACAAAGTTAACAACCCTTAATGCCTCAATAACTGCAAAGTCAAAGTAACCAAATCTTTCACCATCATCATCAAAGCCGTAGAAGCCATCGCGATTAAAGAATCTTTCGTTATCTACAAAGTAATAGTCAATATCATCATGAATTGCATGGAATACACCAACATATTCCATATTTGAGCCCATTCTAATATAAGTATAGCCTTGATAATAAGCAATGTTTTTTTCTTTTATTTTCTTATAGTATGGCATAATAACACGGACATCACATCCGTTTTCCTTTAATGCTTTTGGAAGTGCACCAATTACATCTGCTAAACCACCTGTTTTTGCATAAGGTGCTCCCTCACTTGCACATATTAATACCTTCATATATCCACCTCATT
>JAHHSW010000114.1 GCA_020024985.1 Anaeroplasmataceae bacterium
ATGCTGATAATTTAAAAGGTAAAATTGATGAGAAGGTATTAAGTGAATATTATGAGGTTTTAGATTCATTTAAGCTTACTACATCATATGGAGATAAGGTTGTTCCTTCTATTTTCTTTGACTCAGCAGGTACTAAAAAAATAGAGGCAATAGCTTCATATATTTATGAAGCTATTTGTGATGGTAAGCTTTTAATTGTCGATGAGCTAGATAATGGCTTACATTTCACCTTAACTAGAGCAATTATATCTGTTTTCAACAATATGATGAATATAAAGGGTCAAATATTATTTACTGCCCATGATTTATTGTTAGTTGATTGTAAGAATTTATTAAGAAAAGACCAAATCTATTTCTTAAATAGAAATCAAAATACTTCAACCATATTATCATTAAAGAGCTTAACTGCTAATAACGACGGATTAAGAGAAGGAGATAGCTTGTTAAAAAGATACAACCATGGTGATTTTGGTCCAGTACCATTACCTAGCTTTATTAAGGAATTAATGTGTGCACTAAAAGAGGAAAAGTAATATGAATATTTTACTTGTTTTAGAGGGCAATGAAGAGGAGGCTCTTTTTGACATTGCTAGAAATAATGGATTTCATGAAAGTATGAATGTTCATATAATAAATGCTGAGGGTTCTGGTCGTGTTGCTCCATTTTTCCAAGATGCTATATCAAATGGTTATTATGACGTTGTTATGTGTGTATATGATGTTGATAATAGAATTTCCGATTTTAAGTCTCCATTTAATGAGATAAGAAAAAAACTTTTGAATATACTAGGAACTGAGGAAAAGGTTGATGCGATAAGTATTTGCTGAAACCCTAATATTTTACAGTATTTTTTATTGGCTGCCGATAAGCTTGAAAATGTAAAGCTTCTAGAAACAAGTAAGAAAGAAAATACTGAAATTCTTAGAAAATATTGGCCTAAATTAGGGAATAAAAAAGAATACGATGGTTCTGGGTGGCAGCTAGATATATTAAAGAATAGTATTATATTTTCTCCATATAGTTATGATGCATTATTAAAAAATGCGGAGGAGCTAAGTGAAAATTATAAGAGTGATATTCCTTCCGGTAATTTACTAGGTTTACTTATAGCCTTGAAGGAAGGTAAAAAATCTTATTTTAAAAAGGCTATAAATGTGATTGGTTCAAAAGGAGATAATTAATATGTTAACATATGATGAAAAAAGAAAAATACAAGATATTTTATCCGATGGATTAGGAATTAATAGAAATATTAATTTAGCATATTACTTGGATTCAATACAAAACACTAATTTACGAATTGATGATATAGAGAGTCAGCTTGCTAGAGTATTATCTAATCAAAAAATACTTGATAAAAAGTTGGATTTTATTATTAACCTATTACAATCTAAGTAGTTATAGTTTTAGAGGCCACAGCAGTGGCCTCTCTTGCTATATGGTGATATTTAATTGTATAAAAAATAAAAGGTTATAGGAGATGGTAGTATGAATATTAGATTAATTAGGTTTGAAACCTATGGTATTAAAAATATTTGTAATAAACTAAGCATAGATTTTTCTAATGGTAAAATAGAACCTAATAGCCCTTTTTATAGAGCTAAGGCCATATTTGGCCTTAATGGCTCTGGTAAAACAGCTATATTAGATTCTATAGAAATATATAAGAGCTTTCTATTAGATGATAAATACTTAACTAATAGTAATACTAATAAGCTAGTTAATATGCTTAATAGAAAGCTAAATACCTTTTTCTTTAAAATGTACTTTATAGGTGATTTAGGGGATAAGCTTAAGGCTTATTCCCATGAAATAGCCATTAAAGATGATAATGGCAATTTATATATTTCATCTGAAGCCTTAAAGGAAATAAAGGGTGAAACAATTTTTAGTACAAATATCTCATTAATTTATAGTGTGGATAATGGTGTGCTTAAAGCTGATTTAGGGGACTTAGCTTATAGTGAAGCAAAGCTAAGTAAATCCACATTAATATCATTAGCAGCTAGAAGGGGTAATGAGGCTATTAGCTCATCACCTATTTTAGGAGTAATAGAGCTTGCTGAAAAGATATTAGTTTATAAGGATTTTTTAGATAGTACCTTAAATTCCTCTTTAGCTGATCTTATTAGTGAGGATGGATTAGATGCTTATATAGCTGAAACTAAGAAGCTAGAGAGCTTTATTAAGACCTTTAATAATGATTTAGAGGAAATAGCTTTAACTAAAGCTAGAGAAGGGGATAAGCTATTATGTACTAGGGTGCTTAAATATAAGGACTATAGTATCCCTCTAAATGAAGAAAGCAGAGGTATTAGAAAGCTTGCTAAAATGCACTTCTTTATAAATGAAGCAGTAAAGGGTAATTTTGTATTCATTGATGAATTAGATTCATCATTAAATGCTATATGCTTAAATAGGCTTTTAGAGTTCTTTTTAGAGTATGGTATGGGAATACTTTGCTTTACTACTAATAGCCTAGAGCCTATTAGTGTTTTGAAGAAGGAAGCTAATTCCTTACTATTCCTAGGTGAAACAGGTAAACTAGTGGTATGGAATATGCCAGCTAATATTAATCCTGCTAAGCATTATAGAGAAGGATATATACTAGATTCTCCATATAATCTGGATTATTTAGATTTTTATAGTGCATTTGATGTAGAGTAATAATTAGTAGGTCTTAGACTTGACATTAAAAATAAGAAATGCTAAACTTATGTCGATAAATCCAGGTCTAACACTGGATGAAAGGTCACTCTTAAGGGAGTGGCCTTTTGCTTTATATAGGTGTTTTGCTTCTTTAAAGCTACAGTAAATAGCTGAGGTATGATATAATTGGATATAAGAGAGATGAGGGTGAAGTTAATATGACTGATGAGAAAATGGTATATGATGCAATAATTATTGGTAATGGATTTGATTTAAATTATGGCCAACCTACTTCATATAGGGATTTCTATGAAATGTTAAAATTAGTTAATGACACGAGAGATTTTGAAGCTTTCTATGGTAATGTAAAAGATATGTTAACTTGCAATAAATTTAAATTTGATTATGACATAAATAATAGCGAAGTTGTAAAAGAAATTAAAAACTTTTATTGTGAAGTTTTAAAAGGAAATTTCTTTGTGTCATACTTCCTAAATTATAATAAAGTTTTTGATACTTGGACAAATTTTGAAAGCGAATTACAAAATATATTGATGGCATTTAACTCTATAATAGCACTCAAAAATAAGCTAAATGGTATGGTAGACATGTATAGAGATGGTTATTGTTTACATATAGGAAAAGAACTTTCAATTGAAAGCTTTTATTTGTTAAATAGAGTGTGTGAAATATTACCAAATAATAATTTTTATAATTTCCGCGCAGTTGTAAGTGGAAGGGTTAGAGATAGGATAGTATTGAGCTTAAAAGGGGTGGTAACTCCAACAATTTCTGTTGACTCTTCAGATGTTTTAAAAATTACGAATTGTATGAAGGAAAGATTAGAAAAAATACCTTTTGAGCTATTATTAGAACTAAAAAACTTTGAAAAAATATTTGAATTATATCTTAAGGCATTTACTAGGGTGCCAGAAAATATAAAACCCATAAACTTTGAAGCTAAAAACATAATAAATTATAACTATACGAATATTGCAGATAAGCTATTGATTCATAAGGAATTAAGTACTAGAGATGTTGCTACTAAAAATGGCTTTTATAGCGAACAGTATGAGGAATCCTTAAGTCCTATTCATATTCATGGTAAGATAGATGGTGATAAGCCATTAAGTAATATAATATTTGGAGTTGATGCAGATAATGAATTGATTGATTCACTTCAAATATTTAATAAAGAAATAAGAATGATAACTAGTGAATCTGATTTTGATAACATATCCTTAAGGTTAAATAACATACATACATTAGCAATATATGGCCATTCTCTTGATAAAGCAGATAATTACACTCTTAAATAT
>JAHHSW010000115.1 GCA_020024985.1 Anaeroplasmataceae bacterium
TTATGATTGTACTGATGGTGAAATTTTAATTGATGGAGTAAATGTTAAGGATTATACTCAGCATGAGCTTCATGATAAAATTGGCTTGGTTCCACAAAAGAGTAATCTATTTATGGGTACAATTAAGAGTAATTTAATGTTTGGTAATGATAATCCAACTGAGGAGGATATTGAAAGAGCCCTAAGGGTTTCTCAGAGCCTAGAGTTTGTTAATGGACTTAAGGAGGGTGTTGATTCCTTTGTTTCACAGGGTGGTCAAAACTATTCAGGTGGACAGCGCCAAAGATTATGTATAGCAAGAGCTATTATTAAGAAGAGTGAAATCTATGCCTTTGATGATTCATTTAGTGCATTAGATTTAAAAACTGATAAGGCATTAAGGGATGCCTTAAAGAATGATAGCCATAAGGCAACTAATGTAATAGTTGCCCAAAGAATTGGTACTATTATTAATGCAGATAAGATTATTGTTTTAGATGAGGGTAGAATAGTAGGCCTTGGTAAGCATAAGGAGCTACTAGAGGATTGCCCAGTTTATAAGGAAATAGCCTTATCACAGCTATCAAAGGAGGAATTGTAATATGAGTATGGATCATAAGAACAGTATAACTCTTAAGGATGCTAAGGCTAAGAATTTAAAGGGATCATTTTTTAAGATTATAAAGCTATTAAAGCCCTATAGAGCTAAGGCTATTTTAGCTATAGTGCTTTCAATTATTGGATCTATTTGTTATATATTTGGCCCATTAACATTAGCTAAAATTACTAAGATTTGTCAGGCAGGGGTAATTGATTTTAAGGAAATTACTAAGCTGGGTATTATTTTAATTTTCATTTATGCTACATCAGCATTATGTACCTATTTCTGTGGCTTTTTAATGACAGGCTGTACTCAAAGGGTTTGTAGAAGCCTAAGAGCTGATATTAGTGAAAAGATTAATAGAGTACCATTATCATATTTTGATAGAACCTCACTTGGTGATGTTTTATCAAGAGTAACTAATGATATTGATACAGTTGGACAAAACCTTAACCAGGGTGCAACTCAAATTATTAGTGCCTGTACAACCTTTGTTGGTGTATTTATTATGATGCTAATATTATCACCAGCAATGACTATAATTCCATTAATTTCTATTCCATTATCATTACTTGCTATGGCTTTAGTTGTTAGAATTTCTCAAAAGCACTTTAGAAATCAGCAAAGAGGTATTGGTAAGCTTAATGGTCATATTGAGGAGGCTTATGCAGGTCACTTGATTGTTAAGTCATTTAATCAGGAGGCAAATAAGCTTAAGGAATATGATAAGATTAATGCTGAGCTAGAGAAGAGTGCCTGGAAGAGTCAATTTTTATCAGGTCTAATGATGCCACTTATGAACTTTATCGGTAATTTATCATATGTAAGCATCTGTGTTGTTGGTGGTATTAAAATTGTTTTAGGTCATTTTGGTCTTGAGTATATTCAAATGTTCATTCAATATACAAGAATGTTCAATCAGCCTATGCAGCAGGTTGGTCAAATAACTAACCTACTACAATCATGTACAGCAGCGGCTGAGCGTGTATTTGAATTTTTAGAGATTGATGAGCTTAAGAAGGAGGAGAATACTACCTTTATTCCTAAGGAGGATGTTATTGGTAATGTAGAGTTCAAGGATGTTAACTTTGGTTATTATCCAGATAAGCAAATTATCTATAACTTCAATTGTAAGGTAAATAGTGGTGATAAGATTGCGATTGTAGGACCAACTGGTGCAGGTAAGACTACTATGGTTAATCTATTAATGAGATTCTATGAGGTAAATAGTGGTGATATTTTAATTGATGGTGTATCAAATAAGAATATTACAAGAGAAAATATTGCCTCATTATTTGGAATGGTTCTTCAGGATACCTGGTTATTTGAGGGTACTATTAGAGATAATCTTAAGTTTGGTAATAAGAATGCAAGTGATGAGGAAATTTGGCAGGCTTTAAAGGCTGCCCATATGGATCATTTTGTGCATTCTCTACCAGGTGGCTTGGATTATGTATTAGATGAAAGTGCTAATGTATCACAGGGTGAAAAGCAGCTATTAACTATTGCCCGTGCGATGATTGAAAATTCACCTATGCTAATTTTAGATGAGGCAACCTCATCTGTAGATACTCGTACTGAGGTATTAATTCAAAATGCGATGGATAAGCTAATGGAGGGTAGAACCTCATTTGTTATTGCTCATAGATTATCAACTATTAAGAATGCTAATAAGATTTTAGTAATGAATAAGGGTAATATTATTGAGCAAGGAAGTCATGATGAGCTAATTGCCTTAGATGGCTTCTATGCAGGCTTATATAATTCACAATTTGCAAATAAATAAGTAAAGTAAAAAGGCTATTTTATGGATTTCCATAAAATAGCCTTTTCTTATTAGTTGCTCTCCTCTAGCTTTAAAATAAAGTCTAGGTGGTCCTTAACAGTATGATAGATACTGCGTTCCTTAAAGCCAAATACTGCCTTAGCCTTATCACTAGGGAAGCTAGAATTTGATTTAAGGGCATCTAGGGCCTTCAGGGTATATAGTGGTCTTTTTCTAGTTAAAAAGCTTTCTACCTGTAAAAATGGTAAGCCAGCGTATAGCATCCAAATAGGAAGAGCCTTAAGTGGCTTTTTGTCCTTAAGCTTGGCTATAATAGAAAGAATATAATTTATTTCATATGGTCTAGTTGAAAATATATATAGGCTACCAGAAGCTGCCTTATTTATAATAGCCTCAAGAATATCAGTTATATCTCTTATATCTACTATATTGTATTTAGCATCAATAGAGGCAGGAAGCCTATCATGAACGTAATCTAGCATCATTTGGCTCATATGGGTATTACTATAATCACCAGGACCTAAGACACTTGGAAACATTAAAATTGAGGCGTTTAAGCCGTTATTTTGGTGCTCCTCCATAACTAGAAGGTCTGCCATAGCTTTAGCGTTAGAATAGCCTTTTTTGCATTTATCAGGCTCTGGGTAGTAATTAGATAGATCCTTATTTAGCTTTAAATCTCTTGGAAGTGAATCTGTTGAGGATATTTGGAAAAATTTAGTAACCTTATATTTTCTAGTAAGCTCTAAAATATTTTTAGTTCCTGATACAGTAGTAGCGTATAGTATTTTATTGGGAATTTCACCAATGCTTACAGAGGCTACAGTATGGAATATGACATATTCATTTTTCTCATTAAAGCATTTTTCTATATCAGAAATATTGGTTATGTCACCATAAACCATAGTAGGCATATTATCCTTAAAAACTAGCTTAGCCTTTTCTTCATTTCTAGCAAAGCCAATAACCTGCTTTTTAAGCTCTAAAAGCTTTTTTGTAATATTATTTCCAATGTAGCCGGTTGCTCCAGTTACAATATAAATTTTTTTATCCTTCATTTTGATCACCCTTACCATTATTTTACCACAAAAAATTAGATAAGAGAAAGCAATAGCTGCTTTTTAAAGAAAATATATTTATAAGAATTTATGATTTATTTATTATAGTGGCTTATGAAGCTTTTTCTAATTTTGATATAAAAGAAAAAAGAAGCCTAAGCTTCTTAATCCATATGTAATCCTATTAAATTTATTATAGGTAAAGAGTTAGGAAAATACCAACCCATTGTACTATACAGCCTCCTAGAACGAAGAAGTGCCAAATAAAGTGAGAGCCCTTAATTGATTTTACACCAAATGGAATCATTCCAAGTGTATAAATTGCACCTCCAACAATAATCCAGATTAGAAGTGGAAGATTGTTTTGAACCATAGAAGGAATGAACAATAGGCCAATCCAACCAATAGTAAAATATAGAACAAAGTTTAAAACTCTAACCTTACCAACTGGACCAAATATTGCGACCATTGTTATACCAAAGGCAATGATAGACCATTGAATAGCAAATAGAA
>JAHHSW010000116.1 GCA_020024985.1 Anaeroplasmataceae bacterium
GCTTATAGGAATACTTTTATATATTCTATGCCCATATTTAATAGCGATGTTTGATTCTAATCCTGCGGTAGTTGAAATTGGAGTTAAGCAGGCTAGGGTAGAATCATTATTCTTTTGCCTACTTGCCTTTTCACACTGTATTGCGGCAGTATGTAGGGGAGCCGGTAGAGCCTGGGTACCAATGCTTATTATGCTAATAATTTGGTGTGGAATAAGAGTAGGATATCTAGAAATTATGGGTAACTTTGATTTAGATATAAGCTATATTTTCTGGGCTTATCCACTTACCTGGGGCTTATCAAGCATAGTATATTTAATTTATTATTATACAAGTGGCTGGCAAAATGGCTTTCCTGTAAAGAAGGAAAAGCTTAGCTAGCTATTAGCATAAGGGGCTTCTAGAAGCTCCTTATTTTTATGTTGTTTTAGGAAGAACAAATGTTATATAATAATATTAAGAAACGAGGAGATATTATGGAAATTTATTTAGCAGGTGGCTGCTTTTGGGGAATTGAGCACTTAATGAATTCCTTAGAAGGAGTTAATGAGGCTATTAGTGGATACGCTAATGGATATACCATTAACCCAAGCTATAAGGAGGTTAAGACTGGAGACACTGGCTTTAAGGAATGCGTTAAGGTCACATATGATCCTAGTAAAATAAGCCTAGAATTTATTTTATATGCTTATTTTTATGTAGTTCATCCAGAGGAGAAAAATAGACAAGGAAATGATATAGGCTCACAGTATCAGGCAGGAGTTTATTATACTGATTTAAAAGCTAAAGAGATATGTGAAGAAATCTTTAAGCTTATAAAGCCTAAGCATAAGGAGTTTTATGTTGAGCTAGAGCCATTAACCTGCTTTTATGAGGCAGAGGAATATCATCAAAGATATTTAGATAAAAATCCAAATGGCTACTGTCATGTTCCATTTGAGGCAATTAAAGAGCTTAAGAGTCTAAGCTTAGAAAACCATGGTAATAGTAATCTAGAGGAGCTTTTTAAATAAGCCTTAAGCTCCCATAAGCTTTACTAGAGAAATACTAGCTAAACCTATGGGCTTTTTCTATATTTTTTGTTTTATTTAGGCTATAATAAAGCAAGCTTTAGATAATTAATTAATAAAATAAGCCCTAGGCTTATTTATAAATATAATCATTAATATGGAGGAATCTATGAAATACTGTGTATATTGTGGAGCGGAAATGCTTGATGACGCAGTTATGTGCGTTAAATGTGGAAGAATGGTAGATGGCTATTATGCTAATAAGCTTTTAAAAAGAAAGAGCGAGGAGAATAATACTACTGTAGTCAATGGAATTATAGATGATGATGGTAATATTATCCCAATGGATGAGGAGAAGCCTATTAATGATAGTGAGCCTTCTAATGATGATAGTAATAGTGATACTAGCATGGATATTTATGCTAAGCTTGGCTTTGGCTTTTCCTTTTTTATTCCTATTTTAGGAGCTGGCTTTACTATTGCGGCTTTAAATAGTAAAAAGCTTTCTAATGATGGAAAAAGGCTTAGTAGGGCAGGGCTTGTTATAAGTATTATTGCCTTTTTGTTAAGTATTATTTCAAGAATACTTGCTACAGTAGGAACTGTATAGAGAATATAAAAATATTTAGGTGGAAGAGATATGTATAATTATATTAAGGGAGCTATGGATTTAGAACCTACTAACCATAATGAATTTTATATGCCAAATGGGCTTGGCGGATATTTAAGCTCAACAATTTCAAATAATTGCTATAGAAAGCACAATGCTTATTTAATACATTCCTTTGAGGCACCAGTCAAAAGACAGGTATTATTAGCTAAGGTAATAGAAGCTATTACTGTAGAGGGCAAGGAGTACTCCCTAGATTCTCAGGAATATAGTGATCATTTAGCTAATGGTAATAGCTATATAGATGAATTTAGCTATGATTTTATTCCAAGGGTTAAATATTTAGTAGAGGGTGTAAGCCTTATTAAAAGAATGGCACCTCTATATAATAAAAGTGCTATTGGTATAGAATATAGTATTGAAAACAATACCTCAGCTATAGTAGAGGTAGCCTTTATGCCATTATTTTCTAATAAGCCACTAGGTGAGATTGATACCTATGAATCCTTAGAGGCCTTAAGGGGTAGTAGAGGTAATGGTGAATATATAATGGATAATGGTGATATAAGCTGTCACCTTAGCTATAGTGATGGTGAGGTGGTAGAAAATTCTAATAAATATATTACTAATATGCTACCACGCTTTGACTATAATACAGGAGATAAGAGGCTTGATATGGCCTATACTCCAATAAAAATTGTAGTTAAGCTTAAGCCAAAGGAAAAAAAGCTTATTAGTATAGCTGCTAGCACCGAAAGCCTAGCTTTAGATTCTAGTAGTATTATTAATGCTTATCTAGATAGATATGAAAATATTTTAAAGGAGTCTAAAATAAAGGATTCCTTTGCAAGAAGGCTTATTATTTCAGCTGATAGCTTTGTATCTAGCCGTAAAAGCACTGGTAAAAAGACCATTCTTGCTGGTCTACCTTGGTTTGCAGACTGGGGAAGGGATACAATGATTTCCTTTACAGGCTGCTTACTAGTTCCAAAAAGATTTAGTGAGGCAAGGGAGGTATTATTATCCTTCAAGGAATATGAAAGAAGGGGATTAATACCTAATATGTTCCCAACCCTAGGTGAGGAGCCAATTTATAATACGGTTGATGGTTCACTTTGGTATTTCATTGCCTGCTATAGATATATTAAATATAGTAAGGATAAGGACTTTATCCTAGATAATTTATATGATACCCTTTATAGTATTTATTATAACTATAAGAATGGTACAGATTTTAATATCCATATGGATAAGGATGGCTTAATTATTGCAGGGGATAACCTAGATCAGGTAACCTGGATGGATGTTAGGGTAGGAGATTTAGTAGTTACCCCTCGTCATGGTAAGCCAGTTGAAATTAATGCCCTATGGTATAATGCCTTAGCTATTATGGAATATCTAGCAAGGCTTAAGGGTAAGGATTATTTAGAGTTTAGACGTCTTAAGGCTAAGGTAAAGAGAAGCTTTAATAAAAAATTCTATAATGAAGACCTTAAATCATTATATGATGTATGTGATCCCGCTGATCCATCAGTTAGACCAAATCAGCTATTCGCTATGGGTCTACCATTTAAGGTTTTAAAAAGAGCTACGGCAGAAATTGTCTTTAAAACTGTAGAGAGTGAGCTTTATAATACTCATGGTATTAGAACCCTATCAAGCAAGGACCCTCGCTATAAGAGTAAGTATGAGGGTGATTTAATGAGTAGGGATTTAGCCTACCATATGGGTACTGCCTGGCCATGGCTTATGGGTGTTTATATTGATTCCTATATGTATTTAAATCATAATAGCAAAGAGGCTATTAATGAGGTAAAGAAAATATTTAGTAATTTTAATAGCTATATGCATGAGTACTGCTTAAATGGTACTGCAGAGATTTATGATGGTGATGAGCCTAATATCTCTAGAGGCTGCTCAAATCAGGCCTGGAGTACAGCTGAGCTATTAAGAAGCTATTATGAAAATCTATTAAAAAGACATGAAAAAATAGAGACTTTAGATTAGCTTTAGAGCTAGCTATTTATTTAGCTAGCTTTTTTTTAATATGTCAATTGTTCTAAATAGAACTATAATATTTTTGTTCTATTTAGAACTAAAGGAGCTGATTTTATGATTAAGCTATTTGGGCAGTATAGAAATGGAGAGAAGCTTTATTTAAAAATAGTAAATCCAGTATGTGA
>JAHHSW010000117.1 GCA_020024985.1 Anaeroplasmataceae bacterium
TCAACTACTAAAATTGCACCCTCACAGGCAGCAAGTGATCTTGAAACCTCATAGGTAAAGTCAACATGACCTGGAGTGTCTATTAAATGGAATTCATATTCAATTCCATTATCAGCCTTATATTTAAGAGCTACCGCATTTAGCTTAATAGTAATTCCTCTTTCACGCTCTAGATCCATAGAATCTAGGATTTGCTCCTGCATTTCTCTTTGCTCTAGGCTTTCGCATAGCTCAAGGATTCTATCAGCAAGAGTACTTTTTCCGTGATCAATGTGAGCAATGATACAGAAATTTCTAATCTTAGCTTGTCTTTGTTTTAATTTTTCAATATCCATTATCTACACCTCACATTCGTACAGAGTACATTGTATCAAAAAAAGATGAAAATTTCAACAAAAATATAGACTAGGAGGCTAGTATTCTAGCTATCTAAGCTATGAATAAAATAAAAAGGCATAGCCCCATAAATTTAAGGGTTATACCTCACTCATATTACCTTTATTTATAATATTACTTATAAAATTCACTTGAAAATAATCTATAGCTTGTTGCAGGGCCTCTACCATTATTAATTTCCTTATTACTGCTTCCAACATAGCTATGAGCTGATAATCTACAGCTATAAACATTTAAATCATTAAGCTTTTCTACCATATCCTTTGGTAAAACTGATACCGCAATAATTGGGTCCTTAAGCTTTAATATATTTATAAATGATCTAATTGTACTACCTGTATTTATTACTCCATCAGCAATAATTACCTTATCGTAGCTCTTTAAATCAATATTACTATCAGTGCTTAAAATTAAATCCACCTTACATCCCTTAACCTCTAAGCCCTCAGCTACTCCTGCAGCTAAAAAAAGACCAGATTTAAGCATAACTATAATTCCAACCCTTAAGCCTAAAAGCCCTTCCTTAGTGCTTATAAGCTCACCAAGCATTCTTCCAGCCTTAATATGAGCATTTCTTAATCTATATCCAGATACACCTGATTCACTTTTTAAAATCTTAATTAGGCTATCAAGCTCATCTGTATTCTTTAGCGTATTAACCATTTTTATTACCTCCAAAATATCCTTATATCTTATTATATCCTAAGATAATGAAAAAGGCTAGCCATTTAGACTAGCCTCTTAGGGGAAAATTTATTATTTTAAATGCCAAATTCTCTCATTATAATCATTTATAGATCTATCTGATGAGAATTTACCACTTTTAGCAGTGTTATGAATACACATTGTATAGTACTTATCAGTACCATACTCGTTATTAGCAAGTAGCTTAGCCTCTATATATGAAGCAAAGTCTGCTAGGCATAGATAGTAATCTGCTCTATCTCCATCAAGTAAGGAATGATAAATTGCCTTAAATGCTCCACTTCCATTATCATCAAGGCTTCCATCAACTAGTGACTCTACTACCTCATTTAATAGTGGATCCATCTCTAGATACTTTCTAGGATTGTAGTTTTTCTTAAGCTCATTTACCTCACCTACAGTTAAGCCGAAAATATAGTTATTTTCTCTACCTGCCTCCTGAGCAATTTCAACGTTTGCACCATCTAGGGTACCTAGGGTTGGAGTACCGTTAATCATAAACTTCATATTACCTGTACCTGATGCTTCCATACCAGCCATTGAAATTTGTTCTGAGAAATCAGCAGCACAAACTAATCTTTCAGCATAGCTTACATTGTAGTTAGATACAAATACTACCTTCATTAGCTTATCCATTTCTGGGTCATTATTTACTAAATCAGCAATTGTATTAATTAGCTTAATAATACATTTAGCCATGTAGTAGCCTGGAGCACTCTTAGCACCAAAAATAAAGGCAGTTGGCTTGAAATTAGTAATTACGCCCTTCTTTAGACCTGCATAAATATATAAAATAGATAAAGCATTCATAAGCTGACGCTTATACTCATGTAATCTCTTAATTTGAATATCAAATATGAAATTAGTTGGGATTCTAATACCCTCATGCTTATAAATGTAGTCACTTAAAAGCTCCTTGTTTTTAGCTCTACATTTCTTAAAGCTTTCCTTGAAGGCCTTATTGTTAGCATAGCTATCAATTTCATCAAGCTTATCAAGGTGCTTAACCCAGCCATTACCAATAAGCTTAGTAATCTCCTTAGATAGGGCCTCATTATTTAATGCTAGCCATCTACGTGGAGTAACACCATTAGTAACATTTACAAATTTATCTGGGTAAAGCATATACCACTTTTTAAAGGTATCATTCTTTAAAATATCAGTATGAATTTTAGCAACACCATTTACACGGCTTGATACATAGATAGCAAGGTTAGCCATATGTACCTCTTGATTATTTATAATATAATACTTAGCGTCAAACTTAACCTCTTTTCTTAAGCTCTCCTCAAGCATTACAATTACCTTATAAACCTCTGGAATATACTTATATAATAAATCACTATTCCATCTTTCAAGAGCCTCACCCATAATTGTATGGTTAGTAAAGTTGAAGGTCTTTCTAGCAATAACTAAGGCCTCCTCAAAGCTTAAGCCCTCTAAAATTAATAATCTAATTAGCTCAGGAATAGCTAAAACTGGGTGGGTATCATTAAGCTGGAAGATTTGATGCTCACTAATCTCACTAAATGGATAGCCCTTCTTCTTATATTTAGCTAAGAAATCCTGCATAGTAGCACTTACCATGAAATATTCCTGTCTTAAACGAAGAATTTTTCCTTCTAGAGTATTATCATTTGGATATAATACATTAGTTATTTCATAAGCCTTATTGTTAGAAATAGCCTTCTCTACACCCTTCATATCATCAAAAAGCTTGAAATCAAAGCTCTCTACTGGTCTTGCCTCCCATAGACGTAGGGTATTAACTACCTTACTATCATAGCCTATAACTGGCATATCATATGGAACAGCTAAAACCTTCATATCAGCAAATTCTACTATTTGGCTTTCGCTATCTCTACAAACACTAAATGGATCTCCCCACTTTAGCCAGTCATCAGCCTCTTCATTTTGGAAGCCATTTAAAAAGCTTTGCTTAAATAAACCAAAATGGTATCTTAAGCCATATCCATCAAGTGGTACCTCTACTGTAGCAGCTGACTCTAAGAAGCAAGCAGCTAGTCTACCAAGACCACCATTACCTAAGGCTGCATCCTCAACCTCTTCAAAAACATTAATATCAATGCCATTACTCTTAAGAGCCTTCTTTACATCCTCAAGTAAGCCGGCATTATATAAATTAGCATAAATTAATCTACCAATTAAAAACTCAGCAGAAATATAGCCACATTTTTTCATCTCACTATTTCTAGTAGCATCCCAGTCCTTAGATACATTCATAACTGCAAGCTTACTACATACATTATATAGCTCCTTAGTATCGCATTCCTTGATACTTTTACCATATAGCATAGCTGCTATATCATTAATTTTATCATTTAAATTCATGTTGTCCTCCGTAATACTAAAAATAAATTTAAATGAAAATTCATTAGTTTCGATAATAAATAGAAAACAAATAAATTTTTTCTCTTATTATTGGTGTTAAATTAATAATAATGAACTCTCTAACTGATATTTTATAGTAAAAAATAGCAAAAAACAAGGGTTTAATGGCAATTTTGTCATCCTTCAAAAATTTTTTATGGCTACGAAAATATGAAATTTAGTTTTCGAAAAAATTAGGAATTTAACCTTTTTTTGACTAACATTTCTCTAAAAATGCCCAAAACTATAAAGACTAACTAGCTTTATATAAAGAAAAAGCCTTTAAGAGAGGGCAAAAGCTATTCC
>JAHHSW010000118.1 GCA_020024985.1 Anaeroplasmataceae bacterium
ATTGGAAGTAAGGTACCTACATGAACATCAAGCCCATACTTATAGCTTTCCTGAACATAATAGGTTATCCCACCCTTTAGCTCCCCTAGGGTAGGTAAATCACTAAGTGGTCTAAAAATATTAATTTCCTCTCCAACTGGGTGAATAATATCATTAATACCCTGCTGAATAATAATTTTCTCAGCCCCACTTACTGAAGAAATTTCGTGATTAAATCTTTTTTTACCACATAAGCCATAGCTTTGGTAGGTTATACAGCTGTATTCACGTAAGATTCTTGTTCCTGAAACAGCCTTTCTAACTACTGAAGCATTATTGATTCCCATTTCCTTTAGGCTTAGTAGCATATAGTCTGGCCAATCCTGACTTGTAATACTATCTCCGTAGCAAATTATTGCATAATTATGATCACTAGTATATAAATCTACATTGGCTAAAAAATAAACCCATGAGGTTTTCTTAGAGGTATTGATATCTAGCCTTTTACTATTTAGCTGATTACCATAGGCAAAATAGCCAGCTGATAACGGTCCATGAATATCTACTCCACTAGTTAAGCAGGTAAAATCCTTAATATACATGCTAAGGATTAAATATTCACCCTCATTTAGGCTTATTTCTACCTCATCGGAAATAGCTTGTCCATGAGCCTCCATTATGCATTCACTTCTACCATTAAAGCTTAGGCTAATAGGCTCTCCTATAATTTCATCATTTAGCTTATTTCCCCTAGCGATAGTAACATTATTAATGCATACCTTCTCATCACAGCAGAAATTATCTAAATTGACTCTTACCCTATTACCACTAAATGGTACATAAGTAGGATAACGTAAGGTTAAATCCTTAGCATATTTAGCTGGCTCTGGTAAAACTGTTGACTGGGCATTTCCCCACATTGTAACCCAATTCAAAGCAATCAACTCCTCTTAATCACTAAATTTTTTTCAACATTTATTAATATATCATAAATATTTCTTTTTTTCCATAGCTAAGAAAAAAATAAGGCCACCGAAGTGACCTTAGGGCTTATTCAATTATGCCATCCATAAACCATGTAGGTTACAGTAAGCAAATACGTTAATAACCTCGTCGCCATTTGCAAGAGCGAACTCGCACTGAGGCGCATCTCCTGGCTTTAGCTCACGTAGCTCATAGCCATTCTTTGTTTCAAGGGCAATCCACTCAATATAGTGAACATCCTGCATAGGGTGCTCTACGCTTCCAACCTTAACTGATACAGTATTGCCATTTACTGTATAAACAGGAATGTGCTTCTCATGTGAAGCCTCAATAGATGCAGGTACAAGCTCCTTCATCTTCTCTCCGCAGCAGAATACAGGAACTCCCTTATCCTTTACCATTGCTATAATATTACCGCAACGCTCGCATTTAAAAAATCTTAATTTCATAAAAATTCCACCTTTCTATAATTCATTATACAACAAAAGTGGGAAGCTTTTCTACTAAATTATCCCAATATTTCTAATAATTATATACACAAGGTATAAAACGTAGATTAGCATCAAAATTACACCCTTAATTCTACCAATTTTAGCCCCACCAATAGTCATTAGCATAATCATAGCTGCACTTACTAGCATTACTATAACATCAACTAGGCTACTAAAGGCTAGGGCGGTTGGTGTAATAATACCAGAAAGCGCTAGAATTAAAACAATATTAAATATACAAGAGCCTATCGCATTACCAATAGCTATATCATTTTCTCCTCTTTTAGCCGCTACCATGCTAGTTACAAGCTCAGGTAGTGAGGTACCTACTGCGACTATAGTAAGACCTACTAATAGCTCAGACATACCAATCTCAATCGCAATATCCTTAGCACTATTAACAACTAGGCTACCTCCACCTATAATACCTATAAGCCCTAGAGCAATAAATAAAAGATTTCTATACCACTTTCTTATTGGTAAAGCATCCTCTATTTGAGGCTCATTTTTACTTCTTATTACTAAAAATATTACATAGGCAATCATTAAAATAAATAATACTATGCTTTCCCATAAATCAATTACATTAGGAGTAATAAGAAAGCCAAACACTCCAACTAAGATATAAATACCAATTAAAATAGGTATATCATATCTAAACATGTTCCTACTAATAGTAAGTGGAACAAATATCGCACTAGCACCAATAACCACAAAGGTATTAAAAATATTAGAGCCTATAACATTTCCAAAGCTCATATCAGTCATTCCCTTAATGGCTGAGGTGATAGATACTGATAGCTCTGGTAATGAGGTACCAATTGAAACTAGGGTAAGGCCTATAATTAATGAAGGAATCTTCATCGCTCTTGCAGCCTCCTTAGCTCCATCTACAAAGAAATCTGCCCCCTTAATTAAAAGCACCATGCCAATAATTAGTAAAAAAATATTTAATATCATCTTTTCCTCCTCGTTTAAAAATAAAAGACTCCTATCATAAAATGATAAAAGTCTTGAAATTTAAAACGAGCCCGAGTATTTCTACTGTGATGACGAGCTAGCTCCACCTAGTGGCTTCTACTCCCTTTTGAGTCCTTATTTAATTTTTTTACTCTTCTATACTCTCTTTTACCGTGATTCTTATCTTTTCTATTCTTCTAGAATTTACCTTTAAGACATCGATATCAAGATTTTTATACTCAAAATGCATTCCATCCTGAGGAATACAATTAAGTTCACTCATAACAAAGCCATTAACAGTTAGTGCATTAGACTCACCCTCTATTCCTAGCTCATTAAATAGCTTTACTAGGCTACATTTACCTGATACTAAATACTCATTATCAGATACCTTTTTAATTTCACTGGTGATAAGCTCATGCTCATCCCAAATATCACCAACTAGCTCCTCTAGTATATCCTCAATCGTAATAATACCGGCAATTGATGAATATTCATTTATTACAAAGGCTAAATGTCCTCTTTCGACCTGAAATTCCTTTAATAAATCATTAATATTTTTGTTTCTTGTAACAAACTTACAAGGCTTAATAATCTTCATAATTGAAAAGCCTGGATCCTTAGCATATTCAAAAATAAAATCCTTATAATGAATAAAGCCTAAAGGATTATCAAAGTCCCCATCATATACTGGAATACGAGAAAATCTCTTTTCCTGGAAAACCTTAAATATTTCCCCCTTTGGTGTATCCTTTTCAATTGCTGTGACATCAATTCTTGGAATAAAGATATCTCCAACCTCTAGATCATTAAATTCAATAGCTCTATTGATTATTGTACTCTCATCATCATCAAGAGCACCACTCTTAGAGGCCTCCTCGATAATAGTCTTAATCTTCTCCTCAGGCTCAACCTCCTTTTTAGAGGGTTTGAAGATAATATTAAGAAGCTTCTTCCACTGTCTAAACACCCAGTTTATTGGAGTTAAAATAATCATAAATATTTTTAAAAGTCCTGAAGAGAACATCGCAAAGCTCTCTGGGCTTTGCTTAGCAATACTCTTTGGGCTAATTTCTCCAAAAATTAAAACTACTATAGTCATGACAATGGTTGAAACAGTTGGACCTGTTGTACCATCAATCCATTTTACAAATAAAACGGTTGCTAAAGAGGCTGATAAAATATTTACTATATTATTACCAATTAAAATGGTACTTAGCATACCATCAAAATCCTCACTAATTTTTAAAACTCTTTTAGCCTTTTTATTTCCCTTAGCGCTTAAGGCCTTGATTTGAATAGTGTCTAATGAGGTAAAGGCAGTCTCTGTTGCCGAAAAATACCCAGACATTATTATACATATTAAAATTATTATTATAAAT
>JAHHSW010000119.1 GCA_020024985.1 Anaeroplasmataceae bacterium
CATTAAGAACTGGTATTAGTAAAGCTACTATTGCTAGAATAGAAGCTTTAAAGACTATACCTAGGCTAGATACAGTAATAAAGCTTTCTATGGCATTAGAATTGTCATTAGAGCTCAATTAAATTATAAGATTAGGTTTAGCAATTTTTAACTAATTTGACTTTTAACAAATTAGTGATACAATAATTGTGAAGTTGAAGTAGGCAAAAGGATGGATTATAATTGAGTAATCAGAAATTTTGTAACTAGAATCGAAACGTGTCGTTTGAATTCTAAATATGATGTTTAAGGATAGTTTTTTGACTATCCTTTTTATTTTACTCACATTCTTTAAATCTGTCCAAAACCCAATAGAGGGCTAAAATGGGCCCTTAAAATGGATATTTAACCAGTTTGCGAAGAAAAGAGTGCTATCATTCACCCCTAAAATTCATTTAAACCATCTAAATTTACGATACTTTGAATTATTTTTTATAATATGATAAATAATATATAAAGAGTCTTAAAAACTCGTAAAATCGAAGCTTTTAGGCCTTTACCCTTTATTTTTTAACGAAAGTATGCTATAATAGAAGTAGATTTGAAGGAGAATAGTTGGAGTTTTCTTTTAAATCTAGTTTATCTAAGATGGATTTTTATCCCTGGTAAATAAAAAAATCACCACGATAACGTGATGATCTAATGCATATATGATATACGCACCTTTTAACACAGCAATTTTATCATATCTGCGCCTGGGTTGTCAATCAAGGCTATTTACTTGATTCAATTTAGGAATTAAAAAGAGCTACTAGCATAGCTTGTAGCTATATAGGTAATAATAGAGCTTATTGGTTGGCTTTAAGAGCTATTATTGGTATCACAGGGATTAATCCCCTATGTTTCTCTGCTATTATATGAATACTTATTAGCAGACACACTATTTAAGATACAGTACCTAAGACGAGGCAAATATGATATTGATGATATTTAAGCGTTAGCCCTTTTTGGCTTTGTAGATATTTAATTTAACATTGGTTTGTTCGTATTGGATACGAGTACTTTAAATAGTATTAATGTAGGTGGCTCCCGTTTATAGATAGGAGCCACCTTTTTAATTTAAGGAGGAAGTATGATAACAGATTTTATTAGAAATTTAATTACAAGCATTATGAATTTAGGTAATGAGGTATCTGGTAGTACATTTAGCTTAATAGGGGATATGAAGGATATGAATACTTCATCTATGAGCGGAATTGCCGAGACTATTGGAATACCAGTAGTGGTGGTTTCAATGGTTTCATTTATTATATATAAGCTTATTAAGTCGGTAAGGCTATAATATATAGATTCTTACTGTAGATATCCCCACATTTTTCAAGGCCTAAGATAAGCTTTAATGATACCTTGGCATTTATTATTAAAGCTTATTTAGGCATTCCTATAAATTTAGGGGATATGTATTTATAAGATTAAAGAAAATTAAAAATGGTTTAATAGATTAGTGGAGGTGAGGATCATGGAAGGAATTCAATACTTTCAGGTATTACTTCCTATCGCTCTTATACTTATAGTATCAAAGCTACTTATGAGGCTATGTAAGAGGGTAGGGCTACCTGAGGTAATAGGAATGTTAATTGCTGGTATATTAGTAGGATTAATTAAGTATATCCCAGGACAGGATATATTAAATGATGGTACTAATATAGGTATCCAGTTTTTAGCAAAGATAGGTGTAATATTAATTATGTTTACAGCGGGGCTTGAAACTGATTTAAATCAGATAAAGAAGGTAGGTGGCCCAGCTTTAGTAATCTGCTTAGCAGGAGTTTTAGTGCCACTAGGACTAGGCTTCTTAATTGCCTCAGCCTTTAATGGAGGTTTTGGTGCACTTAGTGATAAGTCTATAGTAATAGAAAACCTATTTTATGGAGTTATTTTAACTGCTACCTCAGTAAGTGTAACGGTTGCTACCCTTAAGGAGGCAGGTAAGCTTAACTCAAGGGCAGGAAGCACTGTAGTTGCGGCTGCTATTATAGATGATGTAGTAGGAATGATTGTTTTATCATTCATTCTAGCTATGGGTGGGGCAAGCACAGGTAGCCCTTATATGGTAATTATTAAAACCATATTATACTTTGTAGTAATATTTATTATTACAATTCTTGCAAGAATGTTTTTTAATTATCTTGCCAAGAAATTCCCACATCATAGAATAGTACCAATCTTCTCACTAGCATTTTGCTTTTTAGTAGCCTATATTAGTGAAATGTATTTTGGTATAGCAGATATTACTGGTGCTTATTTAGTAGGCTTAATTTTATCTACTAATAAGGAAAATGAATATATAGAGAAAAGATCAGATGAGCTTAGCTATATGCTATTTGCGCCAATATTCTTTGGCTCAATAGGTATAACCATGTCATTTGAGGGAATGACTCCTAGTAGAGCGCTTTTTGGTATGTCATTTGTAGTAATTGGACTACTTGGTAAGGTTCTAGGCTGCTTTTTAGCAGCGAAGAGCTTTAAGTATTCAGTAAATGAAAGCCTAATAGTAGGAGTTGGAATGATGGCAAGAGCTGAGGTTGCATTAATCAGTGCCCAAAAGGGAATTGATTATAATGTGATTAAGCCTGATATTATGCCATTTATAGTTATATTAATTATAGCATCTAGCTTGTTAACCCCAATATTCTTAAACCTTTTATTTAAAAAAGGAAGTAAGAGTGATGGAGGAGGCAATGAGGCTAAGGGTACTATAATTGATGGAGAGGCAAAGGAAATAAATAGCTAATTAATATAGCCAAGGATTTAAGCCTTGGCTGTATATTTAAATAGATATAAAGGGGTGATGAGTATTTATAATTATAAAAAGGGTAAGGAAAAGATAATAGAAATACTTAATACAAAAACTAATATAATAAGGGCTCCCTATATGCCTCTTGATTTAGAGGAATTAACCTATGATAATGCCTATTTAACCTGGGTTGGAGCTATATTTATAGATATAAAGGGCTCAAGTGAGCTCTTTATAAAGAAGGATGAGAGGCTAGCCCGCTTAATGAGAGCCTTTATAAGGGAGGCTATTGTAATAATGGCTGACTTTGAGCTTTATAGAGAAATAGGTATAAGAGGGGATAGTGTTTATGCTATCTATGATATAAACACACGTGAGCATTTAGTTAGGCTATTTAAGGTTGCAATTACCTTAAATAGCTTTCTAAGAATGCTCAATAAGCTAATAGTAGAAAAGGGCTATGATGAAATAGAGGCCGGTATAGGAATCGGCGCTGATGAAAACCTAATTGTTAAGGCAGGGTATGAAAGAAGCGGGGTTTCTGATAGAATCTGGATTGGTAGAGCCGTTGTCGATGCATCTAATCTAGCGGATATGGCTAATAGAAATGGGCTAATGCCTATTTGTATTAGTGATATCCTCTATAAGAGAATTATCGATGATTTAGTTAGTAAAAACGAGGGCTTTAGGTATTTTATTAAGCATAATAAAGAGCTTAATATCTATGAATGTAATATAGTAGATAGTGAGCTAGATAAATGGATAGATGAGGGGATGATGTAATTATGGAAAGAGAAGAAAAGAAAGAAATATTAAATGGGATATTTTCTCAAATTGCCTCATTTGATAATAAGGCGAGTATATTAATATCAGTTATGGGTATTGTCTTTGCAATCTCGGTATCGTTTTTAACGGTCGCAGTTGATGGTAGCTTTCATGATAAGGCAAGTATTTATAGAATAGTATATAAT
>JAHHSW010000012.1 GCA_020024985.1 Anaeroplasmataceae bacterium
TATCTAATTTATGGCTTTCTCTAAATTTTCCTTTAAAAGGAAAGTAGCTTCCTCAATAAATACATTGAAGAAGCCACTTCTTTTTTTATTTTATAGCTGCTTATAAGCTATAATTGTTTGGAAGCTACTAATTGGTGTAGCATATCCTAATTGTAAATTCTCAGTATTTAATGTGTCTAAATATAAGGTATATCCATAATAATCTACTGCTCTTGGTGATTGACCCTCATAGCCATTTGCATGAGTAATCTTATAGATTCTATTATTAATAGTATCCTTAAGCTCATAGGTAATTAGGTTACAATCATTTGAAACAGAAATCTTAATGTGCTTTGCAGTAATATTATCCTTACAGAATAAATCTGTTGAGGTATGTAAAGCAATTAGCTTCTTATAGTTTTTAAACATCTCAATATTTTGAACCTTTAAGCCCCAATCTAGCTCATTAACAAAGTATGAAGCATTATATGAGTTATGGTTACCACCCTTAGTTCTTAAGAACTCCTCACCTGCTAGCATGAAGTTAATGCCCTGAGAGGTTAAAATTACGCTTTGAGCTAGCATAGCCATTTGCTTATTAAGCTCATAGTCCCTAACTCCTGCAGCCTTTAATCTATCAAATAGAGTATAGTTATCATGACAGGTTACATAATTTACAGTCTTATAAACCTCGTGCTCACTGTTACCATTAATAACTAAGCCTCTAATACCATCCTTAATAACATTAACATCTGCCCTTAGCTTATTATTTTGGTTAGCTACCCAGCCTCTTTCAGTTACTGCGCTCATACCACCCTTCATTAGGGCATCTCTTACGCGGTCATTGAAGCAGCCGTAGCCATCATAATAATTCATATTATTTTGAGTTGCAGCTGATCCAGCAGGAAGCTGAACAGATCCAGCATGCCATGGCTCACCATAAACTGTTATTGTAGGATCTACATTTTCCTGTAGATTCTTAGATAATAGGTTCATTGTTTCAATATCATGAAGACCCATTAGGTCGAAACGGAAGCCACCAAGCTTATATTCCTTAGCCCAGAACATAGTTGAATCAATCATAAACTTTCTAAACATATACATATTAGATGCAGTCTCACTACCACAGCCAGAGCCATTTGCAGCGGCACCATTTACATATCTATAGTAATAGTTAGGCATTAAAATATCAAAGTTTGTCTTATTTAAGCCTGCTGTATGATTATAAACAACGTCCATAATAATATTAATGCCAGCCTTAGAATATTCCTTTACTAGGTACTTAAATTCCTTAATTCTTTCATATCCATCCTCAGGATTCTTTGAATAAACACCATCAGGGACATTATAGTTAAGTGGATCATAGCCCCAGTTAAACTTTCTATGTCCAATTCTTTCATCGTTTGCAGCGTCAAATAATGGAAGAATTTGAACAGCATTAACACCAAGCTCCTTAATATGGTCAAAGCCAGTTGTTACACCCTGATAGCTTGTGCCTGACTCAGCAAAGCCAACAAAGTTTCTAGCATTTTCAGGCTTACCATTCCAATATCTTGATGAGGTTAAATCTGCAATATGAGTTTCATAGACAACTAGCTCCTGTCTACTCTTACCATTAAGCTTTACCTCATCCCAGCCCTCTGGATTAGTCTTAGAGAAATCAACAACCATTCCTCTTAAGCCGTTAATACCAGCTGACTTAGCATATGGGTCAACGCATTCCTGGTTCTTATACTTACCATTAGTTACAACATAGGTATAGTACTTACCAGAGTAATCACCTAAAAGCTCTAGCTCCCAGGTACCCTTAGGACCCTTATTCATGATATGTTCGCTATAATTATCACTACCACCTGGCATTGCAACCTCTTCACCACCTGCAGCGATTCTTAGTGGTGTACCTGTATCATAAATTCTAAGCTTAATCTCCCTGCTTACAGGAGACCAAACTCTGAAGGTTGTCTTTTCAGGTGTATAGATTGCACCAAGCTCTCCATCATAATTAAATGCCTTTTGGAATTGCTCAGTATGGTATAAAGCCATCATATTAGCTGGCTCTACTAGCTTCTTATGGCTATCCTTAAATTCAATTGTACATTCAAAGCTATCAGATAAATCTGGGAACTCTGTACCTAAATCAAAGGTTAAAAGCTTATTCTTATCAATGAAAATCTTATCGGCACCAACAGTTTTAGAGCCAACAACCTCTCCATTTTTTCTAATTTCGTAATCAACAAATTCATTATTTGTGGTTAGCTTTAGCTGTAAATTACCAGCTTGTGTATATTCAGTGAAGAATGAAGTAATCATATCCTTTTCTCTACCATCTCCAGATGCATAAATTGCTGGATCCTTTGACTTTAAATAAATATTATAGTATCCATAGATATCCATGTCTCCAGTTGCGAATTCATAGAATCTATCCTTATCGACATCCTTAGTCCAGCTTGAAAGCTTTCTTACAATGAAGCCTAAGCTTGTTTCTAAGGCTTTTTCACCAAAATCAGTGAATTTTATGGCTAGGCAGGCACCAAAATCATCCATTTGGTTAAACTCCCAAACCTTACCCTCAATGGTATCAACGCCTTCAGCCCAAAGCCAAACTCCCCATTCCTTATAGTCATTATCATCCCTGTGATAATGAATCTTAAAGCCCACTGGAGTATCAGATGGCTCTAATGGCTCCTCTGTTGGAAGTGGCTTAGGGCCCTCTGTTGGAGTTACTGTCTCTGAAGACTTGTTGTTACCTCCACAGCCTATTAGGGTGAGGGTAGCTATTAAAATCATAAAAAATGATAATATTCTTTTCATACGTCCTCCAATAAATTCTTTATAATTTATTTTTGTATTAAATTTTAATTCTAGTAAGCCTAAGCCTCACTAGGTACCTCTACCTCAGGAGTAGTTGTTACTTCAGTTCCTCTCTCTGGAGTAGTTAGCACCTCAGCTCCACCATCAGGATTTGGTACCTCTGGTGCTGGCTTATTAGGATTTTCAGTTATTTGGAAGGCTAGATTATTACCTGTAATAACTAAATCAGTTGTTTGAGTAATAACTGATGTACCCTCCCAGCTTGGAGTCTCTCCAGCCTTAACAAATACACATAGAGCACCATCAAGCCTATTATCAAGGCTTACCTTGTTATCTACAACCTTTACAAAGATAGGATTAAAGCCCTTACCCCAGTAATATACATATAGCTCATAGCCATCCTTTGGTGCTTCTGGCTTAGATGCTAAAATATTCCAGGCTGCAGCCTCACTATTAATTGTATAATCCTCATAAATAGGATCAGCAGGCTTAGCATTTGGATAAAGGATTTCTCCATTCTTAGTCTTTAAATCCACAGTTTGAGCAAGAACAGTTGTGCCCCAATCAGCAGGCTCACCCTTCTTAACTAAGGCAAATAGGAATTCCTGTACTCTAGAATCCATTAAATAGGTATTACCCTCAACTAAATGGAAGCCATCTAAAACTCCACTTGTCCAGGCAAATACATATAAATCATATTCAGCTGGTGCTGTTTTACCATCCTTAAGGTTACAAGCGATTAGCTCTCTATCAATTTGATACTCAAGCATCTCAATCTTTGCAGGCTGGTCTGGTAGCACTACTGCTCCATCCTTAATCTCTAAATCAATAGACTTGCAAAGCTTTGTGCTCCAATCACCCTCTGTGCTTCCCTTAGGCATGAATACTAATACTGCACCATTTACTCTTCTATCAGCTACGAATTTAGAATCTGTAACTTTAGAGAACTTACCTGAATCTGGGCTATAGAATGCCCAAACGAATAGCTCGTATTCTAAAGGTAGCTCTACACCTGGCTCTAGGGAATTTCCAACCTTAGTCATGTCTATACTAAATTCCTTATTAAGCTCCATGATAACCTGACCATTTTCAATAATCATATCACAGGTTTGAGCTAAGGCATTATCCCAGCCTGCAGCCTGATCCTGAATCATATAGACGAAAATGACATTTAATGCAGTCTTTGGAGCCTTGAAGCTACCAGCTTGTACTCTATAAAAGCCACCATCTACATCATTACTCCAGGTGAAGGCATATAAATCTGACATCTCAGGTACTACTCCACCCTTAATATACTTAGAAAGTGATGCCTCATCTACTGTATACTCAACTAAATCACCTGGCTTAATTTGCTCAGGAACAGTGATACCATTAGCACCTACAGAAAGCTTTACTGTTTGAGCTAAGGCATTACCCCATGCAGGAGCCGCACCCTTCTCTATAAATACAACATACATAGAAGATGTAAATTCATCAACCTCAACCATACCATCAACTACTGGTACGAAGATATTTTCAGAAATACCTCCCATTGGATAAGCATAAAGATCATACTCGCCAGGAAGGCCATCTCCAGGCTCTAGGCCAGTCTCTATATAATCAATATTTATCTCAATAGTTCTAGTTCCAGATGGATCAATTGGCTTAACGCCTAAAAGCTTTCCGCCCTCAACTATTAAATCACTAGTTTGGCCAAGGCTCTTATCCCAGCTTGCCTCAATACCCTTTGGCATAAAGGCTACAACTGCACCAGTTGTTCCCTTAGGAATATAGGCAACATAGTCAATTAATGGAACAAATACATCACCTGGGTCTCCGCCCCAGCACCAAACCCACATCATTGAATCAGCAGGAATGGCAGTTAAACCACCCTTAAGGCTCATTAAAATATCAGCTTCAGTCGTAGTAGTCTTTGACCAATCCTCATGAACCTCTGGAACAAAATCATCTGGTACTGGATCAGTGCCTGGATGGGGCTCTACAATATCAGTACTAGGAATATCTGGGTTGCTTCCAGAAGGTGTTTCCTCCTTATTGCAGGATGCTAATGAGCAAATTGAGCCTGCAAATAAAAATGAGGCTAATAATGCTTTTAAAATTTTGTTCATATTCTTCTCCTCTCTTAGATTATGAATATTTAAGAGGCTAGCCCTATGAAAGCCTCTTAATTAATAATTATTAAATTGTATTTAAACGTACCAAGCTATTATTTTAGGGTTCTAATGCTGCCGTTTGGCTCCTTACTAACCCCATCATCCATATAATAATCATAGGTAGCGTCATTACCATTTTTAATATATGTTAAATCATACATGTCCATATCCTCAACGCGCATAGATGGCTTAGCTAAAGGTAATAGCTTATTTGGTAAAATAAATACTAATACCTCATTTAAATTAACATTAATAAAATGATGTCCCTTTTCTAAATCCATGGTGTCATAATCATTATTTGATCTAAATTTAACCATTTTCATAGGCTCTGGTAAATATACGTATCTACCAATTGCGTTTTGCTTATAAATTGGGGCAATCATAATAGATTCACCTACTAAAAGCTGATCCTCTATGCTTCTTGCCATCTTATCCTCACTATATTTGAAGGCTAATGGCTTAAATAGCATCTCATCATTTAAGCAGGCCTTAACATATTCACTATATAAATATGGAATAAGGGCATATCTTAAATTAATAAGGTTTCTAAAATCATCAGTGTGCTTAAACTGATATAGCTCCTGGCGTCTTGTGCCTATGCAGGCATGATTACGCATTAATGGAGTAAACATTCCAAGCTCAATGAATCTCATCAGTAAATCCTCAGTAGTATCACAGCTAAAGCCACCTAGGTCAGCTCCTGAATATAGGAAGCCTACCATATTTAGATTTGGTAGCTGATGCATGATAAGCTCAATATGGCTCCACCATGATTTATTATCACCAGTCCAAATACCACCATATCTATGCATTCCTACATAGGAAGCTCTTGAAAATAGTAGGGTTCTTTCCTCTCTAAGCTCATTAAAGGCCTCTCCAGCCGCTCTTGTCATGTTATAGCCATATAAATTATGAACTAGCTCATGATTAATAAGCTTACCTGAAGCATTATGATACATTCTTCCATAATCTACCTTGCTATTAGGAAGCTCTCTTAGCTTATCAGTAAGTGAAAAATATTCATCTAGATTTAAATCTAGCTTACCCTGCTTAGAGGCTATAAAATCTATACACTCAGTTAATCTATCTGGAGTATAGAATATTGAAGGCTCATTCATATCGTTCCAAAAGCCATCAATGCCACAGTCTATTAAAACCTTATATTTATTACCAAACCAGCGTCTTGCAGCAGGATTTAAAACATCTGGATAGTGTACTAAGCCAGGCCATACAGCTGAATCGAATGGCTTACCATCCTTATCAGTACAAAAATAGCCGTTCTTAACACCCTCCATGTAGCAATCATATCCATCCTCTACCTTAACTCCAGCATCAATAATTGGAATTAGGTGAATATGATCATCTTTTAGATTATTAACAAACTCCTTGAAGTTAGGGAATTTAGTAGCGTCAAGAGTAAAATCCTTGTATCTTTCCATGTAATCAATATCTAAATAAACACATTCAAGTGGAATCTTACTCTTCTTGTATTCATCTACTACCTCCATTACATCCTTAGCTGTTGGATAGCTCCAGCGGCTTTGCTGATAGCCAAAGCTCCATAAAGGGGCAATGTATGACCTACCAATTAAGCCTCTAAATTCCTTAACTACTGAAGGAGAATCTTCACCATCAATTATATATAAATCCAAATTTAAGCTTTCCATAGAAATAATTAGCTTATCTGGATCAGTATATCCGATATCAAAGGTTATTTCGCTTGGTGTATCAAAGAAAAAGCCAAGCTTTTTAACACCATCAATTAGGATAAAGTTATGTGCACCATATAGGCTATTTTTATTTTCCTCATGGTTTGGATCATCTGAGCACCAGCTCACATACTTCCATCCTCGCTTATTGGCACCTCTAAGTGTCTCACCTAGACCATAAACTATATCATCACTCATAAGCTCTAGGCTCATTTGATTACCGCATATATTGAAATATGGAGCACAGGAAGCCATAGGCTCAATGTCCTTAACAACGGCCTCAGTGCTAATGATGCTACCATTACCTATAATATATTTCTTTACCATAATTACTCCTTACTTAAAAAATAGACCTGCTAGAAGCATAAATTTAATACCAGGTATTAAGTTAATATAACTAACAGGTCTAAAATATTAATTTAATTAAACAAGCTTCATGTTAATCTTTGTTTCAGTTACACCAGCATTATTAATGTCTAGTGCTAGATGAACATTGCCCTCAAGCTTTTCATCTGAACGAACAATATACTTGTTACCATTGACCATAACCTGAAGGAAGTGCTCAGTACCATAGTCTAGCTGAGCTTCTACCTCAGCTGGGATACCCTCACTTGCAATCTTTAAATCATATGGGCTAACATCTATTGAATATGGAGAATCGAATGCCTTAACATCTAAAGCACCTATAACCTTCTTTGAAATTGTATCTGGAGAAGGATAGATAACACCCTCAACATCAAACTTGAAGTTGAATACATGCTTCTTCTTTAGCTTACCATTCTTACCAGTAATGGTATCAAGCTCCTTAACCTTGAGGAACTTAGCTGGAATATGATTAATAAGTGGTAATGAATCAACGATTACCTCATTATTAAATGAAACTATCTTCATCATCTTAGGGTCAATTGAAATTGAAATCTCCTTATTAAGCTCTAAAGGCTCGTCAGTAACAACGAATAGATATCTATCGTTAAGCTTTAGGTAGTTTAGATATTGCTTATTAACCTGCTCTACCTTAACTACTGTAGTCATAAGCTCACCACCGAAGCTAATAGCCTCAACTGGAATAATAACCTTACCATCACAATCAGCTGTATGCATTGCCTTTGGAAGGGCAATTTCATTACCAGCAAGAATTAGCTTATTAGCTCTAACCTCACAAGGTAGGGCCATTTCCTTTGGTAATCTTGGAAGGATTGTCTCCTCAGTTTCCTTATCAAAGATATGCATTCTCTTTAAATCGAAGGCAGCCTTAACAACTGAGCCCTTAGTAAATTCCTCCTCACCAGAGGCCTTAATAATAACTCTTGTATTGCTTTCAGTAAAGCCATCTCCATCCATATTTAAATCTCCATAAACTAATGTTTCAGTACCTAGCTCCTCTAAATGTGAAATCTTAACATTTAATAAGGCATCAGCCCCCTCAAGATCCTCAGGCTTGAAGCTGATATTTTCACATCTTAAGCCGATAGTAACTACAGTCTTACCATCAATATATTCTGGCTTAACCTTTAGGAAGTACTCATCAGGTACTAAAATTTCATTTGTAGTATTTAAGAATTTAATTCTAACCTTATCACCCTCATTAGTTAAGGTAGCCTCAAAGAAATTCATTTGTGGAGTTCCAATGAAGCCAGCAACGAACTTGTTTACTGGATAACGGTATAAATCCTTTGGTTTTTCAATTTGCTGAACAACACCATTCTTCATAACAACGATACGGCTACCCATTGTCATAGCCTCTACCTGGTCATGTGTTACATAAATGAAGGTTGTTTGTAGCTTCTCATGAAGCTTTGCAATCTCACTACGCATTTGAGTACGTAGCTTTGCATCTAGATTTGATAGTGGCTCATCAAGTAGGAAAACCTTAGGATTTCTTAAAATCGCACGTCCTAGGGCAACTCTTTGTCTTTGACCACCAGACATAGCCTTAGGCTTACGATCTAGGTATTCAGTAATACTTAAAATCTTAGCAGCCTCTAAAATTCTTTCATGAATTTCTTCCTTTGGTACCTTTCTAATCTTTAATCCAAATGCCATGTTTTCGTAAACTGTCATATGTGGGTATAAAGCGTAATTTTGGAAAACCATTGCGATATCTCTATCCTTTGGCTCTACATCATTAACAACCTCATCACCAATACGAAGCTCACCTGCTGTTATATCCTCTAGACCAGCAATCATACGAAGTGTTGTAGATTTTCCGCAGCCTGATGGTCCAACGAATACAATAAATTCCTTGTCCTCAATATCCATATTGAAGTCATTTACAGCCTTTACCCCATTTGGGTAAACCTTGTATATATGTTTTAAACTTACATTAGCCATAAGTCCTCATCCCCATTTTAAAAAATTTTAATTGTACATAGGTTAAATTTTAACCCTTAACAGAACCACCAGTGATTCCCTCTACATAGTATCTTTGTAGCCAGAAGAATAAAATTGTAATTGGCACTGATACTAATACTCCTCCTGCACAGAATCTTGTGAAATATGTATATCTAGATTCTGGTGATAGGAAGGCTTGAAGTCCTACTGCTACATTAAATTGCTCCTGATTACCATTTGCAATAAATGATGCGAACATGAAGTCGCCCCAAGGACCAACAAATGCCATTAATAGCATATAAATTACGATAGGCTTAGCTAGTGGCATAATTACTCTAAAGAAAATTGTGTTAGCTGAAGCACCATCGATTTTTGCAGCCTCATCTAGTGAATATGGAATAGTATCAAAATATCCCTTAGAAATATAATATCCCATTGCTGATCCACCACAGTATACTAGAATTAAGCTGAAAATATTGTTATTTAAGCCAAGTGGCTTTAATAAGTGATAAATTGCAATCATACTAAGGAAGCCAGGGAACATACCTAGAATTAATATTAAATTCATATAAAGCTTCTTTCCCTTGAATCTTAGTCTTGAGAAGGCATAGCTTACCATTAGTGTTAAAATAGTTTGAACAACACAGGTAACAGCGGCAATGATAAATGTATTTAAATACCATCTAGGGAAATTGAATTTATCAGTTTCAGTAAATAGCTTAATATAATTATCAAAGGTCCATTGCTTTGGTAGTAAATAGCCTACCCAAGCACCAGGCTCACCTCTAAATGATTGAAGCAATAAATATAAGAATGGTAATAACCATAATATACTAATTATAACTAAGATAATGTAGGTAAGTGTGTTACCTACTATTCTATTAACCTTTTGACTACTCTTTCTCATTATTTGAAGTCCCCCTCATTTTGTACTGAGCTAGATTTGTTATAGAAGATTAATGATATTACAGCACAAATAATGAATACTAAAATACCAATAACTGATGCAAGCTTATAGTTAGCATCATTAACTGTTAACTTATATAGCCAAGTAATTAATAAATCTGTTGTACCAGCGAACTGATAATCTAGGTTACTTGGATTTCCACCTGTTAATAGGAAAATAACATTGAAGTTATTAATGTTTCCTACGAAGGCACTAATTAAGTAAGGGCCAGTAACGAACAGCATATATGGAAGTGTGATCTTCATGTACATTCTAAATGGTGAAGCACCATCGATCTTTGCAGATTCATATAAATCCTCAGGAATATTCATTAAAATACCTGAGCAAATTAGCATTGTATATGGAATACCAATCCAAATATTAACAACGATAACTGTAATTTTAGCTAGAGTCTCAGTTCCTAGCCAAGGAATAGCATTAGTTATAATGCCCATCTTTTCTAATACGTAGTTTAGGGCACCTCTATCCTGTAGAATCTGGCTCATTAATAGTAAGGAAATAAAGCTTGGTACTGCTATTGTGAAAATTAAAATAGTTCTCCAAAGCTTTTTAAGCTTAATACCCTTTTTATTAATTAAAATTGCAACACCCATTCCTAAGAAATAGTTAGAGAATGTAGCGAATATAGCCCAAATAAAGGTCCATAATACTACATGCTTAAATGTATAGAAGAATAACTTTGAATTTGCAGATAATCCACCACCAAGAAGGGTGAAGAAATTATCGAATGCAACCCAATCTAATAGCTTGTTAGGTGGGTTATTGTATTGATCCCAGTTCGTAAACGCTACAAGAATCATAAACACTAAAGGTAAAATAGTAAAGAATACTAATCCTAGTGTTGGGATTGCTAGTAGGGTTGCATGATACTGCTTATCACCAATAGCCCTCAAATCATCCTTATTATTTGAAATATGCTTACCAATTTCATATAGCCTTTGCGTATTAAAGGCATCCTTTACACTGGTTCTCCAGCTATGAACAAAGGCAATGATAATCGCAATTGTTAAAACTGAATATAAAAGGATGAGCATTGAGTTATCACCAAATACTGTAATAGGGTTTCCACCAGGTGAAAGACCCTCATGAGTTTCTACTAATCCTAGTGAACCTAAAAGATGTAGATACTTCCATCCAAAGCCAATCATATAGACAATAAACGCAATTTCAAACACTAAGAATAAAAGTCCTCTTATAATTTGTCCATGCATTAGCTGACCAAAGCCCATAACCAAAAATGAGGTTCTAGTTCTCCAGTCTCCCTTAACTAAGGCATCATATAGGAGCTTAAATTCATTAGCTATCTGATCCCAAAGCTTTTTAGCCTTTGCAGGAATCGTTTTTGTAAAGAAATTAGCTAATCTAGAAGGAAGCATTTTAAAATAGTGTCCAATGCCATATAGCTTGCGTTGGAACCAATTTAGCTTATATAGTTCAATATCAACCATAATTTTCCTCCATTAAAAGTATAAGAAGATATGCCCTAAAGCATCATAATTAGTTTCGGACATATCTTCTCATGTATTCGAATATTTAATTACTTATAATTAGATAATTTTTACTTTGGAGCAACAGTTGTCTTAATTAAAGCAACCATCTTATCTAATGCAGATTGTACATTATCTAAAGTAATCTTCTTATCATCTGTAGCACATACTTGCTTACCGAATGCTTCTACTGCTGACCAGTAGTTAGAAGGTACTGACTCTTGAGGTACAGCGAACTTATTTTGAAGCATTAATGCTGATAAAGCTACGTCCTTTTGAACCTTTTCCATATTTTGAACCTTGATTGCTGAAGGACCAACTGAAGTCTTGTCATAACGATATTCTTGTGCTGCTTCATCTGTTAAATACTTAGCTAATTGATGAGCCTCGTCTAAATGCTTAGATTGAGAGTTAACACCCATTAGCTTATATCCTGCGAATGAACCCATTTGATAAGATTGACCATCAACAATGAACTCAGGAAGCTTTGTAGCTGCATAGTTTTCACCTAATGAGCCTTCGATGTCTGATGCATTCCATGTACCAGAAATAGCTGCGATACAAGTACCATTCTTAAATCCAGCCTTAATTTCATCATCGGCACCATTAATGAAGCCGCCCTTACCATCACCAACCTCTTGGTAGCTTGCGATATCCATCATAGCCTTAGCTGCGATTAAACCATTTGCGTTATTGAAGTCACAAGTAACCTCAGTCTCCTTGTACTCATCATCGTACTTAACACCATATGTACATCCAGTACCGAAGAAGAAGCCTGCATCATACCAAGAGTTATCTAGGTCCATGATGAAGTGCTTCTTTAATTGGTTAGCCTTCTTTAATAATGAATCAAATGACTTAACATCATCTAATGTTAATTCAGCCTTGTTATAATATAGGAAGTATCCGTTATCACCAGTTAGTGGGTAACCAAATACCTTACCGTCAGCTGCTTGAGCTGCCTTTACAGAAGATGGATCATTAATCTTCTTTACATGCTCTAAATTAGCACCTGCTACCTCTGCTACTGCACCAAGACGAGCTAATCTAGCTGTTGCATCGTTTGCGTATGCGAATACATCTGCAGAACCAGCGATATCTGTTTGCATCTTAGTTGTAATATCAGTTTCAGCAACTAATCCAACCTTGATATCAAGCTTGAAGTCTGGGTTCTCCTCCTTAAATTTCTTACATAAATCCTTTAAAACGATTTGTTGG
>JAHHSW010000120.1 GCA_020024985.1 Anaeroplasmataceae bacterium
GAAATTTACTTCTTAATTATAATTGCTACTCTAGAGATATAATCATCTAATAATCTTCTATTTTAATATAAATTAGTCTAGCTTACCTAGCTTTTCAGCATAAATTGAATCTAGTGGGTTCTTTACAGGAGTCTCTCTTTGAGATAAGGCAACCTGTCCCTTAGTCTTTGTACAGGAATTAATTGTACCAGCACCAGAAACACAGCCAAGAGGACAAGCCATACCCTCAAGTAGGTAGCCCTCATACTTACCAGCCTTAGCTAGCTTTAGCATCTTATGGCAGTTATCTAAGCCCTGAGCACTTTCAACCTTAACCTCACGACCTGGCTCTAGTCTATTAATTACATTTACAACTGCCTGAGCAACACCACCAGCAACCGCAAAGCCTCTACCATCAGCTGAGGTTTCATTCTTTAATGGATTTTCCTTTAGCTTATTGAAATCTACATTCTTAGCTACAAACATTCCCATTAGCTCCTCAAAGGTTAATACAAAATCAACATCTGATCTAATGCTCTTACGAGAAGCCTCAAGCTTCTTAGCTGAGCATGGTCCAACAAAGACAATCTTACAATTAGGATGCTGCTTTTTAACTAATCTAGCAGTTAATACCATTGGAGTTAGGGCCATACTAATGTTCTTTTCAAATTCAGGGAACTCCTTCTTAGCCATAACACTCCAGCTTGGGCAGCAAGAGGTTGCCATAAAGCTTAGCTTATCTGGAACATTCTTTAAGAAATCCTCTGCCTCCTCTAGAGTACATAAATCCGCACCAATGCTTACCTCAGTAACTCCCTTAAAGCCTAGCTGAGCCATGGCATCATCAATAGTCTTTAGATTTACCTTTGGACCAAATTGACCAACAAAGGCAGGAGCAATAATAGCGTAAACTGGGGTTTCACTCTTAATAGCTGTAATTACCTGGAATAGCTGAGACTTATCAGCAATGGCACCAAATGGACAGTTTACAATACACATACCACAAGATACACACTTATCATAATTAATCTTAGCCTTTCCATCCTCATCACTTTCAATTGCATGCATACCACAGGCCTTAGCACATGGTCTTTCTCTATGGATAATAGCTCCATATGGGCATGAATTAAAGCAACGACCACAATTTATACATTTTTCTGGGTCAATCCAAGATTTACCATTCTTAAATGAAATAGCCTGCTTAGGACAAACAGTCTGGCAAGGGCTTGCAAGACAGCCCTCACAAGCATTAGTTATATAATATGATTCAGCAGGGCAAGCATTACATGCAAAGTCAATAACATTAACAAGCGGTGCCTCATAAAACCTTTCTGTAGTAATAGCATCCTGAATTCCATCACTAACTGGTTCGAAATCCTCGGCACTTCTATTAGGTAAGCCCATAGCAAGCCTTAATCTTTCGGCTACAATTGCTCTTTCAAGGAATACAGATGAACGGTAGGTAGCT
The DNA here is from genome assembly GCA_020024985.1 of Anaeroplasmataceae bacterium. Lineage (GTDB taxonomy): Bacteria > Bacillota_I > Bacilli_A > Acholeplasmatales > Anaeroplasmataceae > Anaeroplasma. Next base: position 1,448 of record JAHHSW010000120.1, read on the forward strand.
CCTAGCTCATCTATAATTTTATAAGGTAATAGCTCAATCTTTTTATAATCGTCATAGCAATTACCCTCATAGGCAAGACGAGCAACCTCCTCAAACACCTTTCTTCTAATTTTGTTAATTTTTGCATATTGATCTAGCATAGTACTTTTCCTCCTGCGTTTATTTACGCTTTAATCTAAAAATCAATAGACTCATCAGAGATTACCTCAACCTCTGGAGTCACAAGCTCCTCATTAGCTTGCTCCTTAATGCTCTTTTTAGGCTTATTAGTAGGATTTGGCTTCTTCTTTAAGGAAACTAAATCATTTTCTACTACTAGCTGTGGAACCAATGCCAATAGGTCCCTAAAGCTATCAAAGCCTAGCTTCTGATAATTAATTTTTTTCTTAGCTATAATACCTTCAAAATCATCAAGCCTTATTTCATTAAGCTTTCTTGACTTAAAAGCAGAAACTATAGTGTTTTTAGTCTTAGCCTCAAGCTTTGGCTTTTTCTTTCCTGTATTATTCTTCTTAGGCTTTTCTTCCTTAGTAGCCTTCTCATTTTTTTTAGGAGCTTCCTTCTTCTCCTCCTTAGCCTCAGGCTTTACACCCTGAACATATTGTAGGGAATAGGTTCTTTGGTCCTCCTTAACTAGCTCTACATGATTAAATTCGCCCTTAAAGAAATCAATTGCCTTTTGATAGCCATAATTACGAACATCAAAATCTGAGTAGGCCTTTTTAATTGCGGAAACAACAATTGAAAGGAGTACCTTACCATTATTATCATTTAATACAGAATTAATAACACCCTCAAGCTTATTAGTAGGGGTTAGGCTATCAGAAGCCTTATCCTCCTCCTTGTTGCCATAGATATTTTCAACATAGATAAAGCTATTACAGCTTGCTCTATAGCTTTCTGTAGAATTCTTTCTACCAATACCTATAACATCCTTACCAGCATTTCTCCATTCACGAGCAAGTGGCGTATAATCGCTATCTGAGGCTACTATGATAATTCCATCAATGAAATCCTTCTCATATAGAATCTTCATACCCTCAATAACAAGGCTAATATCTAACGAATTCTTTCCATTAGTAAAATTCATTGTTTGTACGCATGTAATCGCATGCTTCTTACAAACCTCTAGCCAAGGATTAACCTGTGGCTTAGTGAAATCACCAATTAGCATTCTAATGGGTGTATCACCATACATACTTAGCTCCTGAAAAATCCCATCCATTCTAGGCTGAGCATTTTCAGAATCTATTAATAATGCATATTTCAATTTATTACCTCACTCTTTTTTTATTTTTTGTCAAAAAGGGCTCTAAAGATATTAGGTACAGGAGCTTTAATCTCTAATAGCTCATGTGTTAATGGATGCATAATCGTAAGCATAGAGGCATGTAGACCAAGTCTCTTTAATGGATTCTTAGTACAGCCATACTTATCATCTCCAACAATTGGATGACCTAAATCCTGCATATGTACTCTGATCTGATTTTTTCTACCTGTTTTGATGTTAACCCTTAATAGTGAATAGGCTGGGCTTTCCTTTATTACCTTATAATCAGTAATTGCCCTTTGACCAGCTGGATTTTTAGAGGAATAAACTAAATTATTTTGGTTTTCGAATAGGTAGGATTCATAGTGCCCCTCCTTCTCCTCAAAATGTCCCTCTACTACCGCATAATATTCACGGTCCTTAACATACTCATTCCAATGCAGCTTTAATATAGAATGGATTTTAACATTCTTAGTGAATAATAAAACACCAGAGGTTTCCTTATCAATTCTATGAAGCTGAAAGGCTCTTAGGTTATGAGATCTTTGCTGTAGATATTGCATAACATAGGTATAGGCACATTCGGTTTCCTTATCACTTTCTACTGAAAGCAATCCCTGTGGCTTATCAATTGCTATGAAATCATCATCCTCATATAGTATATTGAAGGTATAGAACTTCTTTTTCTCCCTTCTTACACTATTTCCTTTATTTTCTTCCCTTAATGGCTTTTTGCTTATCTTAATTTCATCATCCTTAGCAACTATAAAGTTGAACTGAGTGATAACATTACCATTTACTAAAACCATATGATCTGATAGAAGCCTTTTAACATTATTTCTACTAGTCTTACATCTATTAAGTAAAAAATCTAAAAGCTCCTCGCTTCTGTTTACTCTATAAATGGCAGTGTATTCAATTTTAGGGGCTTCAGTTTGGCCTCTATGGTTATTTCTTCTATCCTTCATACTAATTCTCCTTCATAAACAGCAATCCA